>CAZDYQ010000003.1:0-81143 GCA_964509685.1 uncultured Burkholderiaceae bacterium | reverse complement strand
GCGCCCAGGCGTCCTGGACGATGAGGGTGCCGCACACGTTCATCGCCTGCTCGATGGCGTTCAGCTCGCACAGCCGGTCGTGGCGCACCTCGAACGGCAGCGACTCGTCGAGCAGCCGCTGGTGGCGGGTGGCGACGTCGCCCACGTGGCGCAGCCAGTTGTCGATCAGGCCCATGCGCCTGCGCTCGAGCACCGCGCCGACGCCGCCGCAGCCGTAGTGCCCCACCACCATGATGTGCCGGACCTTGAGCGCGTCGACCGCGAACTGGATGGTCGAGAGGGCGTTGAGGTCGGTGTGCACGACCACGTTCGAGACGTTGCGGTGGACGAAGATCGCGCCCGGGTCGATGTCCACGATCTGGGTGGCGGGCACGCGCGAGTCCGAGCAGCCGATCCAGAGGAACGACGGCGCCTGCAGTTTCGACAGCCGCTCGAAGAAGCCCGGGTGTTCCTTCTCGATGCGCTCGGCCCAGGCGTGGTTGCGCTCGAAGAGTTCGCGGATCTCGCTCATGGTCCGCGCAGTCTATCGCGTGTCCCGGCCGCCCCCGCGGGCGACCCGGACGCGCGCGATGAATTCCCTCGTGCTCATGCCGGGCGCAGCGTCCAGCGCGGCCGCGGTCCGGTTGACATGCGAGACGATGCCGGTCGCGAGCAGCGAACGGCCGTCGCCGATGCGCGCGCTGGCCGCCGACACGGTCGCCGCCGGCGTGCCGCGCTCGTCGAGCGCGAAGATGCGGGCGATCCCGGCCCGGTCCTTGCCCACGCCAGCGTCGGAGAAGACCCAGGCCAGGGCATCGACCTCGATGAGGGTCTTCTTCTGCGGCCCGAAGAGGGCGCCGTGGGAGGCGGCGACGATGATCCTGCCCCGGTCCTCGGGCAGCGCCAGCGTGATGGAGTCCATGACCACCACCGGCGGATCGCCCCCTGCCTCGACATGGCGCGTCTCGCCCTTCTCCGGCACGGGCCGGGTGGACGGCTCGGCCGCGAGCATCCTGCGGGCGCAGTCCATCACCGGCTCGCCCGGCCGGCAGCCGAGCGCGCGGGCGCGGTCGTTCACATGGGAGACGATGCCGTTCGCGGCCATGTCGGCGCCGTCGCCGATCCGGCAGCTCTCGTGGCTGGCGGTGGCGGCCGGGATGTCGAGCTCGTCCAGGTAGTCGAGCCCCGCGATGCCGGCGCGGTCCAGGCCGACGCCGGCGTCGTTGAGGATCACGCCGAGCACGCCACCCTTCGCGGCGCAATAGGCCGCATAGACGCCGCCGTGGGAGGCGCCGATCACGACCTGGCCGCGATGGCGATCGTCGAGCTTGGTGACCGTGTCGACGACCTCGATTCCGGGGTTCCGTGGACTGGGATCAGGCAGGGGGCAGGTCCTCGTGGATGCACAGGTAGTTGCCCTCGGTGTCCCGGAACCAGGCGGCCTTCTCGGACCCGAGCACGCAGACGTGGTCCACGGTCTTCAGGCCCGGCATGTCGTAGTCCTCGAAGACCACGCCGGCGCGCTCGAGACGGGCGACGGCGTCGGCAATGTCCTCGACCCGGAAGCTGAGCGCCGTGTGGTCGGCATGTGTGCCCTCGGCCTTCGGGAACAGGGCGAGCGTACTGCCGCCGACGTTGTACACGAACTTGCCGTCGGGCCGCTCGCCGCCGGGCCGCAGGCCCAGGCTGCTCTCGTAGAAGGCCCGCGCCCGGGCCATGTCCTTGACCGGCAACATCGTGGTGACGGAAGAATCGGACAGCATGGCAAACCTCCCTCTCGGAAGCCGGCCTCGGTCCTGGCGAGAGGCATGGCGGGCGGACCAGCGCGCCCGGCCAGATGCACACACTAGGCCGTTCCCCGACACTGCGCAAGCCGCTTCCGCCTGGCCGGCATGGCGCTTGCAGGCTTCCCTGGTTCGGCTCACGGAGGCGGCGATGGATGACGACCTGCAGACGATCTCCCGTGAAGAGCTCGTGGCGGAGGTGGTGAAGCTGCGGCAAGCCATCCGCGCGCGCCGCGACGCATGACGCCCATCATCACCACCTTCGAGCATTCGCCCGACGGCGGCCGGGGCCTGGCGCGCGACATGCCGGTGCGCTGGGCGCTCGAGGAGGTCGGCCAGCCCTACGAGGTCCGGCGCGTCTCCTGCGAGGCGATGAAGGAGCCCGCTCACCGCGCGCTGCAGCCCTTCGGCCAGATCCCGACCTACGAGGAGGACGGGCTCGTGCTGTTCGAGTCCGGCGCGATCGTGCTTCATGTCGCGCGGCGGCACAGCGGCCTGCTGCCCGGCGAGGCGGGCGCCCGCGCGCGTGCGGTCTCGTGGATGTTCGCCGCGGTGGCCACGGTGGAGCCGGTGATCGTGCAGCGCGAGGTGTCGCTCTATCTCGAGCGCGACAGGCCCTGGCACGAGGCGCGCCTGCCGCTCGTCGAGGACCGCATCCGCGCACGGCTGCAGGACCTCTCCCGGCGCCTGGGCGACGCCCCGTGGCTCGATGGCGCCTTCAGCGCCGGCGACCTGCTGATGATCCAGGTGCTGCGCAGGCTGGGCGGGTCGGGGCTGCTGGACGAGTTCCCGAACCTCGTCGCCTACGTCGCCCGCGGCGAGGCGCGACCGGCGTTCCGCCGGGCCTACGAGGCGCAGGCGCGGCGCCCAGGAACGACCTAGCGGCCCCCCGACTCCCTCCGGCAAGTCGCGCTATCCTTTGCGCCAACCAGCAAGGGGAGACAGGATGTTCAGCCACATCATGGTCGGCACGAACGACATCGAGCGGGCGCGCCGCTTCTACAACGCGGTGCTGGGCACCCTCGGCGTGGGCGAACCGATGAGCCACAGGGCGCCGACCGGGCACATGCGGCTCTTCTACCGGCACGACGGCAACACGTTCTGCGTCAGCGAGCCGATCAACGGCGAGCCCGCCACCTTCGCCAACGGCGGCACCATCGCCTTCAAGTGCGCGACACCCGACCAGGTGTTCGACTTCCATGATGTCGCCGTCGCCCAGGGCGGCGTGTCGATCGAGGATCCGCCGGGACTGCGCGAGACCGACCTGGGTCCGCTCTATCTCGCCTACGTGCGCGACCCGGACGGCAACAAGCTCTGCGCCATCCATCGCGTGAAGCGGGGCTGACCGGCCGGGGGGTGGCCCGGCGCCTCGCGCGCGCGGGCCCGCCTCGTCCGGCCTCCCCTTTGCGCCAGGTCATGGTGGCGCCCGCGGTACCCGGCGTATGATCGGTCGTCCCCCTGCCATCATTCGCCTGTCCCGGTCGCGACCCGTTTGCGTGGAGGCCCGCCATGGATGATCACCGCGAGCCGAATCGCGGCACCGTCCTCTCGGTACGGGGCAGCGTCGTGGACGCGCGCTTTCCCGGCCGGCTGCCCGACTTCCACAACGAGCTGCGCGCGGGGGACGATCGCGAGATCGTCATCGAGGTCGTCAGCCACCTGGACCCCGAGACCGTCCGCGGCGTCGCCCTGACCCCCACCGCGGGACTCTCGCGCGGCGCCGGCATCATCGACTCGGGGCACCCCCTGCGCGTGCCGGTGGGCGAGCGGCTGCTGGGCCGCGTACTCAACGTGTTCGGCGAGGCGATCGACGCCGGCGAGGAACTCGCGGGCGGAGACTGGCGACCGCTTTATGCCCCGCCGGTATCGCTCGCCGAGCAGGGCGCCCGATCCGAGATCTTCCTCACGGGCATCAAGGCGATCGACCTCCTGGCGCCGCTCGAGCGCGGCGGCAATGCGGGCCTGTTCGGCGGCGCGGGCGTCGGCAAGACCGTGCTCATCACGGAGCTGATCCACAACGTGGCGGGCCGGCACCGGGGCGTCACCGTCTTCTGCGGGATCGGCGAGCGCTCGCGCGAGGCCGAGGAACTGGTGCGCGACGTTGCCACGGCCGGCGTGACGGACAACACCGTGCTGGTCTTCGGGCAGATGAACGAGCCGTCCGGCGCGCGGTTCCGCGTCGGGCATGCGGCGCTCACCATGGCCGAGTACTTCCGCGACGACGCCCGGCAGGACGTGCTGCTGCTCGTGGACAACGTCTTTCGATTCATCCAGGCGGGCTCGGAGGTCTCGGGGCTCCTGGGCCGGCTGCCCTCGCGCATGGGCTACCAGCCCACGCTGGGAACGGAACTCGCCGAGCTGCAGGAGCGCATCTGCACCACGAAGGGCGCGGCCATCACCTCGGTGCAGGCCGTGTACGTGCCCGCGGACGACTTCACCGATCCCGCGATCACGCACACCTTCGGCCACCTGTCCTCGCTGATCGTGCTCTCGCGCGAGCGCGCGAGCCAGGGCTTCTATCCCGCGGTCGATCCCCTGCGCTCGGAATCGAAGATGCTGACGCCGCCGCTCGTCGGCGAGCGCCACTACCGGGTGGCGCGCCGGGTGCGCGAGACGCTGGCCGCCTACGAGGAGCTGAAGGACGTGATCGCGATGCTCGGGCTCGAGGAACTCTCGCGCAACGACCAGCGCACGGTTCACCGGGCGCGGCGACTGGACCGCTTCCTCACGCAGCCCTTCTTCACGACGGAGCAGTTCACGGGCCTCGAGGGGAAGATGGTGAACCTCGAGGAGACGCTCGAGGGCTGCGAGCGCATCCTGGACGACGAGTTCTCCGGCCATCCCGAGAAGGCGCTGTACATGATCGGCAGCGTGGACGAGGTGGGCAAGGCATGAGGATGCGCGTAAAGCTCGTCGTGCCCTCCGGGATCCTGCTCGAACAGGAGGCGGTGAAGGTCGTGGCCGAAGCGCAGGACGGCGCCTTCTGCCTGCTGCCCCGGCACATCGACTACGTGGCCGCGCTGGTCCCGGGCATCCTCGGCCTGACGGCCGCCGACGGCGAGGAAACCTTCGTCGCGGTGGACGAAGGCATCCTGGTCAAGCACGGCCCCGAGGTGCGGATCTCGACCTGGAACGCGCTGCAGGGCAAGCTGGGCGAGCTCAGGGAGGGCGTCCTCGGCCGGCTGCGCGAAGTGGGCGAGGAGGAACAGAAGGCGCGGCTCGCCCTCGACCGGCTCGAGGCCAGCCTCGTGCACCAGGTACGCGAATGGGAGCGCTGAGGCGTGGCGGGCGAGCATGAACCGGCGCCGGACGGGTCGGGCGAGCTGGGCCGCCGGATCGGCTCGCGGGAGCGGCGCAAGGTCCGCGCGCGCCGGTCCCCGGACCGCACGCTGTGGCATGGGCTCGGCACCGCGGGAATCATCGGCTGGTCCATCGCCGTGCCCACCGTGATCGGTGCGCTGCTGGGGCTCTGGCTCGATCGCCGGTGGCCGGGCGAGGTTTCCTGGACGCTGGCGCTGCTGCTTGCCGGGGTGTCGCTGGGATGCCTGAACGCCTGGTACTGGGTGAGCATGGAATCGAGGATGATCGAGAAGGACGAGGCCGAGGAGGAAACGGCGCGATGAACCTGTTCGTGGTCCTGCCGCTTGCCGCGCTGGCCGGCGCCGGTCTGGGCCTGCTGTATTTCGGCGGCCTGTGGCTGACGGTGCGGCGGCTTGCCGATACGCGCAGCCCGGTGCTGCTGTTCGGCGCGAGCTTCCTCGCGCGCACGCTGCTGGCGGTGGCGGGCTTCTACGTCGTCATGGACGGGAGCCTCGCGCGTGCCCTGGCCTGCCTGCTCGGCTTCATCGTCGCCCGCCAGCTGCTGGTCTCGCGCCTGGGGCCCGGGCGCCTGGCGGCGCCCGCCCGCGAACGGGAGGGCGCGCGGCCGTGACCATCACCCCCGACTGGATCGTCTACTGGCAGGCGGGCCCGTTCCGCATCACCGCCACCCTCGTGTTCACCTGGCTGGTCATGGCGCTCCTCGTGCTGGTCTCGTGGGCGGTGACGCGCAAGCTCTCGACCGGCACGTCGGTGTCGCGCGGCCAGCTGCTGCTCGAGATCCTGCTCGGCGGCATCCGCGGGCAGATCCGCGAAGTGGCGGGCCCGGGCTCCGATCGCTACCTGCCCTTCATCGGCACGCTCTTCCTGTTCGTGGCGACCTCGAACGTGCTGTCGGTCGTCCCCGGCTTCCATCCGCCCACGGGTTCACTCTCGACCACCAGCGCGCTCGCGCTCTGCGTGTTCGTGTCGGTCCCCGCCTTCGGCATCGCGAGCCGCGGCCTGCGCGGCTACCTGCGCGCGTACATGGAGCCGCATCCGCTGATGCTGCCGTTCAACCTGCTCGGCGAAGTGACCCGGACCATCGCCCTGTCGATCCGCCTGTTCGGCAACATGATGAGCGGCACGCTGGTCGCCGCCACCGCGCTCGCGATCGCGCCGCTCTTCTTCCCGATCGTCATGAACGTGCTGGGATTGCTGATCGGCGTGATACAGGCCTACATTTTCTCGATCCTCGCCCTCGTCTTCATCGCATCCGCCTCGCGCGTCCAGGAAGGGCAGGCGGGCAAGGGCACGCACGACAAGGAGGAAACACTCCATGGATAGCCTGGAGCTCATCGGCATGATCTCGATCATCATGGCCGGAGCCACCGTCGGGATCGGCGCCCCGATCACCGCCATCGGCGAAGGCTGGGCGGTGTCCCGCGCCATGGGCGCGCTGGCCCAGCAGCCGGACGCCGCCCCGGTCATCTCGCGAACCCTCTTCATCGGCCTGGCGATGACGGAATCGTCGGCGATCTACTGCTTCGTCGTGTCCATGATCCTCATCTTCGCCAATCCGTACTGGAACTACTTCGTGGACCTGGCGGGAGCGCCGTAGATGGGGATCGACTGGTTCACGCTGGGCGCCCAAGTCGTCAATTTCCTGGTGCTGGTCGCGCTGCTCAAGCACTTCTTCTACGACCGGATCATCGGGGCAATGGACGAGCGCGAGGCCGCCATCGCGAGCCGGCTCGAAGGCGCGGCGCGCGAGCGCGAATCCGCCGCCGAGGAGGCGGCCCTCTATCGCAGCCGCAACCGCGAGCTCGAGGCGCAGCGCGAGCGGCTGCTCGCCGAGGCCGCCGAGGATGCGCGGGCCCTGCGTCACCAGCTGGTGGAGGCCGCGCGCCGGGAGGCCGAGGAGGTCCGGGCGCAATGGCGCGCCTCGCTGGAGAACGAGCGCCGGGCACTGCTCCAGGAGTTCCGCGAGCGCCTGGGGCGAAGCGTCGTGGGCGTGGCGCGCCGGGCGCTGGCCGAGCTCGCCGACGCGCAGCTCGAGGCGCAGGTGCTGAAGGTCTTCGTCGAGCGCGTACGCGGCCTCGACACGGGCGAGCGCGAGACGATCGTGGCGGCGTTGCGCGACTCGAGCCGCGAGGTCGAGATCCGCACCGCCTTCCCCCTCGATGCGCCGGCGCGCGAGGAACTCGCCCGGGCATTGCGCGCGCATCTCGACGAGGGCATCGCCCTGCGGTTCACCACCGTGCCGCAGCTCGTCTGCGGCATCGAGCTGCGCGCCCATTCGTACCGCCTCTCGTGGAACCTGGACACCTACCTCGATGGCCTGGAGGCGCAGGTTTCCGAGGCCCTGGACGAAGGCGCCGAGCCCCGTGAACCGGCCCGATAGGACGACGGAGGACGCGCACCCGCAGGCCCCCCTGCGGGATGCCGCCCGGCAGGCCCTGGACACGGTCGAGGAGGTCCTGGCCACCGGCGGGCGCGCGCAGCTGGGCGCGAGCGAAGTGGGCCGGGTGGTGTCGGTCGGCCCCGGGGTCGCGCGGGTGCGAGGGCTGCCGAGGGTCAAGGCCGAGGAACTGGTGATCCTGCAGGGCGGCCTGCAGGGCCTCGCCTACAACCTCGACCCGGACGAGGTCGGCGTGGTGCTGCTCGGCCCGAGCCGCGACCTCGCCGCCGGCGGCCTCGCCTATCGCAGCGGCCGCATCCTCGACGTGCCGGTGGGCGAGGAGCTCGTCGGCCGTGTCGTCGATGCGCTCGGCGAGCCGCTCGACGAGCGCGGCCCCATCCGGCCGCGCGAGCGCCGCCCGATCGAGCGGCCGGCGCCGCCCATCCTGCACCGGGCGCCCGTCACCCGGCCGCTGCAGACGGGGCTGAAGGTGATCGACGCCCTCCTGCCCATCGGCCGCGGGCAGCGCGAGCTGATCCTCGGGGACCGGCAGACGGGCAAGACGGCCATCGCGCTCGACACGATACTGAACCAGCGCGGCAAGGGCGTCGTCTGCGTGTACTGCGCCATCGGCCAGCGCAACTCGGCCGTCGCCAAGTTCCTCGCGTCGCTGCGGCACTACGGCGCGATGTCGTACTGCATCGTCGTGGTCGCCTCGGGCGACGAGCCCTCCGGGGTCCAGTACATCGCGCCGTACGCGGCGACGACCATGGCCGAGTACTTCATGGAGCAGGGGCGCGACGTGCTCATCGTCTATGACGACCTCACCCGCCATGCGCGCGCCTACCGCGAGCTGTCCCTGCTGATGCGGCGCCCGCCGGGCCGGGAGGCCTACCCGGGGGACATCTTCTACGTGCATGCGCGCCTGCTGGAGCGGGCGACGCAGCTGCGCCCGGAGCACGGCGGCGGGTCCCTCACCGCGCTGCCGATCGCCGAGACCCAGGCGCAGAACATCTCCGCCTACATCCCGACCAACCTGATCTCGATCACGGACGGGCAGATCATCCTGTCGCCCCAGCAGTTCCGCAAGGGCATCCTCCCGGCCGTGGACGTCGGCCGGTCGGTGTCGCGCGTCGGCGGCAAGGCGCAGCTGCCGTGCTATCGCGCCGTGGCCGGGGACCTCCGGCTCACCTATGCGCAGTTCGAGGAACTGGAGGTCTTCGCCCGCTTCGGTACGCGCCTGGACGAGGCGACCGTGAACACCCTGGAGCAGGGCCGCCGGGTGCGCGAGGTGTTCCAGCAGCTGCAGTACGAGCCGATGCCGGTGCCGGAGCAGATCGCCGTGCTGCTCGCCGCGAGCGAGGGCCTGCTGAATGCCCTGCCGCTGGAGCGGATCGGCGAAGCCGAGCGGGCGATCCGCCGCGCGATCGTGGCGGAGCTGCCCGAGGTCTGCCAGCGCATGGCCTCGGGCGCGCGGCTCGCCGACGAGGACCGCGAGGCGATGCGGCGCATCATCCGGGCCGTGGTGGCCGACTCGACGCGGGCCGCGCCATGACGCTCGCGCTGGAGTCGATGCGTCGCCGCATCGAGACCGCGGAGGACCTCCATGGCGTGGTTCGCGTGATGAAGGCGCTGTCCGCGGCGAGCGTGCGCCAGTACGAGACGGCGGTGGAGTCGCTCGCCGAGTACCAGCGCACGATCGAGGCCGGCCTGCAGGTGCTGCTGCACAACCGGCCCGAGGCCCTGGCGGCGCAGAACCCGGCGGGCGACCGCTGGGGCGTCGTCGTGTTCGGTTCCGACCAGGGCATGTGCGGCTCGTTCAACGAGCAGGTGGCCAGCTTCGCGCTGGCGCAGCTCGACGCCCTGCCCGTCGCGCGGGAAGACCGGACCGTCCTCGTCGTCGGGGCGCGGGTCGCGGGCCGGCTGGAGGACGCCGGCTACGAGGTCGGCGAACCCTTTCGCATGCCGGGCACGGTGGCGGGCATCACGTCCGCGGTCGGCAAGCTCCTGCTCGAGATCGAGCGGCTGCGATTCCGCCACGGGGTGGACCGCCTGCTCCTCATCCATCACCGGCCGAGCGGCCCGATGGCATCGGCGCCGGAGCGCCAGCAGCTGCTCCCGCTCGACCGCGACTGGCTGGAGGGCCTCGCCCGCAGGGCCTGGGTGTCCCGCTCCGTGCCCATGTTCACCATGGACTGGCGGCGCCTCTACTCGGCGCTGGTGCGGCAGTACCTGTTCGTCATGCTGTACCGGGCGTTCGCGGAATCCCTCGCGAGCGAGAATGCGAGCCGCCTCGCCTCCATGCACACCGCCGAGCGCAACATCCAGAACCACCTCTCGCGGCTGTCCTTCGACTACCACCAGGGGCGCCAGCAGGCGATCACCGAGGAACTCCTCGACATCGTCGCGGGTTTCGAGACACTGACCAGGGAAGAGCGCGACCATCGGCGGGATCCCTGACCAGGAGACGCCCCATGGCCCGTCCCGCCCCCAATACCGTCTGCCTCTGGTACGACCGCGACGCGGAGGAAGCGGCCCGCTTCTATGCCGCGACCTTCCCCGACTCGTCCGTGGGCGAGGTCTTTCGCGCCCCGAGCGACTACCCGTCCGGCAAGAAGGGCGACGTACTGACGATCCACTTCACCGTGCTGGGCATTCCCTGCATCGGACTCAACGGCGGCCCGGCGCCGTTCCGGCACAGCGAGGCCTTTTCCTTCCAGGTGCTCACCGCCGACCAGGAAGAGACGGACCGCTACTGGAACGCGATCGTCGGCAACGGCGGCCAGGAAAGCGAGTGCGGCTGGTGCAAGGACCGGTGGGGGATCTCGTGGCAGATCACCCCGGCCGTCCTCTGGGAGTCGATCACCGATCCGGACCCGGGCGTCGCCCGGCGCGCCTTCGAGGCGATGATGACGATGAAGAAGATCGACGTCGCCGCGATCGAGGCCGCGCGCCGGGGCTGAACGCCGGCCGCGCTACTCGCTGCCGCGCAGCACCACGAAGCGCGCGACCCTGGCGTAGCGGTCGCGGTGCTCCTTCGCCTCGGCGTAAACGTCCGAGCGCGCGAACTCCAGCGCGCGCTCGTAGCTGTCGAACTCGAGCATGACGCGGCGCCGGCCGTCCTGCGGCCCGTCGAGCACCTCGGCATCGCCCCCGCGCACGAGGAAGCGGCCCCCGTAGGCGGCCACCGCCGGGCCGGAGCGCGACATGTACTCGCGCCGGTAGCCCTCCGGGTCGGTGACCTCGATCTCGACGTAGATGTAGCCCTTGGGGGTGGCGGCCATGTGGGTTCCTCCGCAGCGACCGGGATCAGACCTTGGCGACGACGCGCCCGGTGACGGTGCCCGCCTTCAGGCGGTCGAGCACGTCCGAGACCTCGTCGAGCGCGCAGGTGGACACGGGGATCGGCTCGAGCTTGCCCGAGCGGGCGAGCTCGACCACCTCCTTCAGTTCCTGCAGCGAGCCGACGTACGAGCCCTGGACGGTGACGGCGCGCTGCGCGAGGGTGACGGTGGCGAGCGGCAGCTCGCCGCCGAACAGGCCCACCACGACATAGCGCCCGCCCTTGCGCAGGGCGTTGAAGCCGATGCTGGCGGTGGTCGAGGCCCCCACGAGGTCGACGGCGCCCCACAGGCCGCCCGGCAGCGCGGCGAGCTTCGCCGCGGCGTCCGGCTCGCGGGTATCGAACGTGTGGGTCGCACCAGCCTTGCGGGCGGCCTCGAACTTGCCCGGATCGATGTCGCCCACGGCGATGTTCCGATGCCCCTTCGCGCGCAGCATCGCCACCGCCATCAGGCCGAGGCCGCCGGCGCCGAAAACGGCGATCCAGTCGTCCGGGTCGCAGGGCATCAGCTTGTTGATCGCGCTGTAGGTGGTCACCCCCGAGCAGGCGAGGATGGGCGCGAAGCTCGGCTCGATGCCCGAGGCATCGACGAGGTATTTCGGATGCGGCACGAGGATGTGGTCCGCGTAGCCGCCGCGAAGCCGCACGCCCAGCGAGCGCATCGCCATGCAGTGGTTGTCCTGCTCGGCCGCGCAGCGCGCGCACTCGCCGCACCCGACCCAGGGGAACACGAGCCGGTCCTCGCCGATGGGCACGTCGCCGGCGTCGGGGCCGGCCGCGACCACCGTGCCGTAGGGTTCGTGGCCCATGGTGACCGGCAGCTCCATGCCGCGCTCGCCCATGTAGAACTTCTTGCCGCCGCCGAGGTCGAAGTAGCCGTCCCGGATATGGACGTCGCTGTGGCAGACGCCGCAGTACTTGACCTTGACGAGCACCTCGGTGCCCTGCGGGACGGGGGTCTCGCGGATCGCCTTCTGCAGCGGCTTGCCCCACTCGGTCACGTCGTAGCTGATCATCTGCGGTGTCTCCTCTCTCTCGTTCTGGACGGGCAGGCCACAAGAATATCCGAACTGCCCCGTCAGCCGGCCGCCATGAAGGGGGCCGCCGTTTCCGCATCCGTCATGAGGTCGTCGACCAGGTCCCGCGCGAAGGGCGGCAGCGAATCGAGGCTCCGGAAGAGGATCTGGTGGGTGCGCAGCGCCCACCGGTCGTTGAGCCAGACGATGGAGATGGCCATGTGCGCGGCGTAGCGGCGGGCGACGGGCTCCGGCATCACCCCCACGCCGACGCCCGACTCGATCATCCGGCAGGCCGCCTCGAAGCTGCCGACCTGGATGCGCAGCTTCAGGGCCTCGAGCTGCGAATCGCTCACCTGCGCCAGGAACGCGCTCATCGCGCTGGACTCGTGCAGCCCGATCTGCGGATAGCGCAGGCTGCGCTCGAAATCGATCGCCGTCTCGCCGGCGAGCTCGTGATGCCTGGGCGCAACCAGGACCAGGCGGTCGCGCCGGTAGGGAATCACCGACAGGCCGTCGGGCCGGCAGGACTTGGCGACGATCCCGATGTCGGCGATTCCCGCGCTCACGGCCCGTATGGTCTCCAGGGCCAGGCACTCCTGGAGATCGACGTTCACGTCCGGATGCTCGAGCAGGAACTTCTTCAGCACCGGCGGGAGGTACTCGCCCACCGCCGTCGTGTTGGCATAGATCCGGAGATGCCCGACCACGCCCCGCGCATACGCCTGGAGCGCGCCGTTCAGGTGCTCGATCTGCCGCATGATGTCGCGGGCGTAGCGCGCGAGCTCGTGGCCCGGCGGGGTGAGCGTGACCCCCTGGCTCGCGCGGTAGAGCAGCTTGTTGCCCACCGTCTCCTCGAGGTTCTTGATCCGGGTGCTGACGGCCGGCAGGGAAAGCCCGAGCGACTCCGCGCCGCCGGTGAGGCTGTCCGCCTCGGACACGCTGAGGAAGAGCCGGAGGTCCGCGAGGTCGAGGTGCATGGGCGCGCCCGCGCGCCGGCGTGCTCCCGCCGCGTCCGGGTCGCGCAGCGAGCGGTACCCGAACTCGCCCTGTCCGTCCTCGCGAAGCATGTCCACCAGGTTCCGCACGCAGGCCGGCAGCGACGCCATATGCCTCGCGCAGATGTAGAGGTCGCGCAGCGACCAGTCGTCCTTCAGCGGGACGATCTCCAGCGCCATCGTGCGCGCATGCCGGCGGGCGGTGGAATGCGGCAGCACGCCGACCCCGATGCCCGCCTCGATCATGCGGCAGGCCGTCTCGAAGCTCTCGGCCTGGACCCGGAACTGCAGCCGGCGGTTCAGGCTCTCGCAGGTACGCCGCAGGAAGGCGTGGAGCGTGTTCTTCTCGTACAGGCCGACATGCCCGTGGTCCAGCGCCTGCGCGAACTCCACCGTCCCCTCGTGCGCGAGCTGGTGCCCCGCCGGGACGACCAGCACGAGCTGCTCGCGCCGGTACGGGATCGCCTCGACGCCCTCCGTCCTGATCGGCCCCGACGCGATCCCGATGTCGATCTCGCCCATGGCCACCGCCCGCACGATGTCGCGGCTCAGCTTCTCCCGAAGGTCGATCGTGACGTCCGGATAGCTCAGCAGGTAGCGATGCAGGACCAGCGGCAGGTGCTCCCCCACCGTGGAGGTCTCCGCGAAGATCCGCACATGCCCGCCCGCGCCGGCCGCCATCTCCCGCATCGCGAGCTCGAGGCTGGCGATGGTGTCGAGCACGAGCCGGGCGTGCTGGACGAAGGCGAGGCCCGCGGGGGTCATGGAGAGCCGCGGCTTGCCGCGCTGCAACAACGCGATGCCGGTGCGCGCCTCGAGCTGCTTGAGCCGGGTGCTGGCCGCCGCGGGGGACAGGCTGACCGACTCGGCGCCGCGCGCGAGGCTCCCGCTCTCGGCGAGCATGACCATCAGGCGCAGGTCTGTCAGGTCGAACTGGAGTTTCATGAAGGGATCGTCGAACCTCTCGCGGACGGCCGCCAGGTGACGGCGAGCTTGCCATAGATCCGCGGGCACGCAGAGCGCTCATACTGTCGCTGCGGGCATCCGGGATTGATAGATTCCGTAAAGGAAACCCCGAAGCATCGAAAGGAGTCGAGTTCGTGGCAAGGAAGATCCTGATAGCGCTCGTCGTGCTGCTCGCCCTGCTGGTGGCGGCCGTGGTCGTCTTCGTCGCCAGCTTCGATGCGAACCGCTTCAAGCCCCGCATCCAGGAGTATGTCGCGAACCGGTACCAGCGAACCCTGACGATCGACGGCGATCTCTTCCTCACCCTTTTCCCGCGCATCGCGATCTCGCTGCCGGCGACACGGCTGTCCGAGCGCAACTCGACCGACCCGGTGGCGAGCGTCGGCGCGGCCCGGGTCTCGGTCGAGCTGCTGCCGCTGCTGCGCGGCGCCGTGGTGGCCGACAAGGTGCGCGTCGAGAAGCTCACCGCCACCGTCGTGCGCCGCGCCGACGGCACCCTCAGCATCGACGACCTGCTCGGCAAGGGCGAGCCGGCGCCCGCGGACAAGCCGGCGGAAGGGGGCATGGGGATCGGCCCGACCGACCTCGACATCGGCGGCATCGAGATCCTCGGCGCCGAGCTGCGCTACGTGGACGAGGCCGCGGGCCGCACGGTCGGCATCCATGACCTCGAACTGGTTACCGGCGCGATCGCCTCGCGCGGCACGACACCCGTGAAGCTCGCCTTCGTCGTGCGCAGCGACCAGCCCCCCGGCGAAGCGAAGGTGACGGCCAACGGCGACCTCCAGCTGGACCTCCCGGCGGGCTCGTTCACGGCGACCGGCCTCGCGGCGACGGTAGCCGCCCAGGCCGAACCCGGCCCCGGCCAGCAGCTGGATGCCACCCTGAAGACCGATGGCCTGGCAGTGAGCACAGACTCGCTTTCGGCGGACACGGTCGAACTGGTGGCCCGGGTGGTGGAGGCGAGCCGCACGGTGGACGCGAAGCTCGCCGGCCCCCTCGCCGGCAACCTCGAGTCGATGCTGTTCGAGCTGCCGAAGCTCGCCGGCTCGATCGACATCGCCGATCCCGCCATGCCCGGCGGCAAGCTCTCCATGCCGATCGAGGCGAGCCTGAAGGCCGATGTCGGCAAGGAGCGCATCGAGCTCGTCACGAAGACCACGGTCGAGGGCAGCACGATCGATGCGCGCACCGACGTGACCGGCTTCGAGAAGCCGAAGATCGCCTTCGACCTCAGCGCCGACAGGCTCGACCTCGACCGCATCGCGCCGCCGGTCGCGGCGGCCCCGGCCGACAGGCCTGCCGCCTCCGGGGGCGCTTCGGCGCCGGCCGCGCCCGAGGCCGAGATCGACCTCTCGCCGCTCGCCGGGCTGGACCTCGACGGCAGGATCGCGGTGGGCGAGCTCGTGGCGCGCGGCATCCGGGCGAGCGACGTCCGTGCCACCCTCAAGGCCCAGGGCGGCCGACTGGCGATCGCGCCGCTCACGGCCAGCCTGTACGGCGGCAGCCTCGATGCGAAGCTCACCGCCCAGGCCGAGGGCAACCGGGTGGGCGCCGATGCCTCGCTCGCCAACGTGTCGGTCGGCCCGCTGCTCGAGGCCGCCACCGGCAACCGGCTGATCGAGGGCACCGGCAAGCTCCAGCTGCAGCTCGCCAGCGCCGGCAGGACCGTGGACGCCCTGAAGCGGGCCGTGGACGGCAAGGCATCGCTCGCGCTGGTGGACGGCGCGGTCCGCGGCATCGACCTCGGCGAGAAGATCCGCCAGGCGCGCGAGCTGATCGGGCGCGGCCAGTCCGAGCAGGCGGCATCGGACGCCACCAAGAAGACCGACTTCTCGTCGATGTCGATCAGCTTCGACATCAGGGACGGCGTCGCCAGCAGCAAGGACCTCGACCTCAGGTCGCCCCTGCTGCGCGTCGGCGGCGAGGGCCGGATCGACATCGGGGCCGGCACCATCGACTACACTGCGCGCCCCTCGCTCGTCGCGACCAGCACCGGCCAGGGCGGCCGCGACCGCGACGAGCTGCACGGCGTGACGATCCCCGTGCGCGTCACCGGCGCGCTCGCCTCGCCCGGCTGGCAGATCGACTGGGCGGCCGCGGCGCGCGAGATGATCGAGTCGCGGGCGGCCGACAAGCTGAAGGAATCGATCGCGCCGAAGGTGGACGAGCTGCAGCGCAAGCGGGACGACGCGAAGGAGGACCTGAAGGGCCGCGCCACCGATAAGCTGCGGGGGCTGTTCGGGCGCTGAGCTCCTGTCGCGGCGAAGGCGCCTGCGAGCGTCGCTGCATCGGCGCCTCGCATGCTCCGCCGTGCCCCCTAAGGCGACTGCGCCCGCGATGCGCAGCGCCTCGGGGCGCCGAGGAGCGCAAGCCCGGCCGGCCACGCGCAAGCGCCAGCTTGCGCGCACCACTCATACTTGAGGCCGGCGCTTCGGCCGGCCCCGCGACCGTCAGGACTTCGGCGGCCGGGGCGTGAAGCCCATGATCGCCTTCACCTCGAGATAGTCCTCGAGGCCGTACTTGCCCCACTCGCGACCATTGCCCGATTGCTTGTAGCCGCCGAACGGCGCGTTCGGGTCGGCGGGGGCGCCGTTCAGGTGGACCATGCCGGTGCGCAGGCGCATGGCGACCGCCTGGGCGCGCGCAAGGTCGCCGGAGGAGACATAGCCCGACAGGCCATAGACGGTGTCGTTGGCGATGCGGATCGCGTCCTCCTCGTCCTTGTAGCCGATGATGGTGATCACCGGGCCGAATATCTCCTCGCGCGCGATCGTCATGTCGTTGGTCGCATGCGAGAAGACGGTCGGGCGCACGTACCAGCCGCGGTCGAGACCCTCCGGTCGGCCGAGGCCGCCGGCGACGAGCTTCGCGCCCTCGTCGATGCCCTTCTGGATGAGCGCCTGGATCTTGTCGAACTGCGCCTTGGACGCCACCGGGCCCATGGCGGTTTCCTCGTTGGTCGGATCGCCCACCTTGACCTTCTCGGCGGCGGCCGCGGCGATGGCGGCGGCCTCGTCCATGCGCGCGGCGGGCACGAGCAGGCGGCTGCCGGCATTGCACGACTGGCCGGAGTTGCGGCACATGTTGAACATCTCGCGGCCGACGACCTTCTCGAAGTCGGCGTCGTCGAGCACGATGTTGGCCGACTTGCCGCCGAGCTCCTGCGCGACGCGCTTGACCGTCGGGGCGGCGGCGCGCGCCACCTCGATGCCGGCGCGGGTCGAGCCGGTGAACGACATCATGTCGATGTCGGGATGCGCGCTCATGGCGGCGCCGACCGTCGGGCCGTCCCCGTTCACGAGGTTGAACACCCCGGCGGGCACGCCGGCGTCATGCAGGATCTGCGCGAAGATGACCGCGTTGATCGGGGCGATCTCCGACGGCTTGAGCACCATGGTGCAGCCGGCGGCGAGCGCGGGCGCGACCTTGCAGGTGATCTGGTTGAGCGGCCAGTTCCAGGGGGTGATCATGCCGACCACGCCGATCGGCTCGCGCACGACCCGGGTGGTGCCGATGTCGTGCTCGAACTCGAATTCCTTCAGCGCGCGGATGGTGGCCATGAAGTGACCGATGCCCGAGGGCACCTGGGCGGCGTTGGCGAGCTTGACCGGGGCGCCCATTTCCTGCGTGAGCGCGGCGGCGAGTTCGGCGGTGCGTTCCTTGTAGACGGCGAGCACCCGCTCGAGCAGCGCGAGGCGGTCCTCGCGGCTCGTGCGCGAAAACGTCTCGAACGCCTTGCGGGCGGCTGCGACAGCGCGGTCCACGTCGGTGGCGTCGCCCAGGGCGATCTTCCCGATCGGCTCTTCGGTGGCCGGATTGATGACGTCGAGCGTCCCCTTGCCATGGGGCTCGACCCACTGGCCGTCGATATAGAACTTGAGGTGATCGGTCATGACTGTTCCTCGGTTGGTATCGGGGGATGGAGGCAGACCTTCGATGCTACCGCGCTTCGAGAAGCGCCGCAGCCCCGACCCCGGCGACATGGCCGGAGGCGAAGCAGGCGGTCAGCAGGTAACCGCCGGTGGGCGCTTCCCAGTCGAGCATCTCGCCCGCGCAGAACACCCCGGGCAGCTTGCGCAGCATGAGCCGGTCGTCCAGCTCCTGCAGCGAGACCCCGCCCGCGGTGCTGATGGCCTCGTCGATCGGACGCGGCGCGGTCAGCACCACCGGCACCGCCTTGATGCGTGCCGCGAGTCGAACGGGATCGCGCAGGTCCTCCGGTTGGGCGCCCTCGCGCAACAGCCCGGCCTTGACGCCGTCGAGGCGCAGCCGCGCACGCAACCGGTTGGCGAGCGACTTGCCGCCGGCGGGCCTCGCCAGCAGCTCGGCGATCGCCGCCTCCTCGCGATCGGGCAGCAGGTCCACCAGCACGGTGGCCTCGCCCCGCGCCGCGATCGCCTCGCGCAGGGCAGGCGTCAGGGCATATACCAGCCCGCCCTCGATGCCGGTGCGCGTGACGACCGCCTCGCCCCGCGTCCAGCGACGGTCCGATGGATCGGCCGCGGCATCCGGGCTCATGGCGACGGTGCGCAGGGGATGGCCGGCGAAGCGCGCGGAAAAGCCCTCCCCCCAGCGTGCGTCGAAGCCGCAGTTCGCGGGTGCGAGCGGCGCGACCCGGACGCCGCGGGCGGCGAGCAGCGGCACCCAGCCGCCGTCGCTGCCGAGCCGCGGCCAGCTCGCACCTCCCAGCGCGAGCACGACCACGGCGGCCGGCAGTCGCTCCTGGCCGGCCGGGGTCTCGAAGCGCAGCAGGCCGTCGTCGGTCCAGCCGGTCCAGCGATGGCGGGAGCGGAACTCGACGCCCGCCTCGCGCAGCCGATGCAGCCAGCGCCGCAGCAGGGGAGCGGCCTTCATTTCGGTGGGGAACACCCGGCCGGACGTGCCGACGAACGTGTCGATGCCGAGCTCCGCGACCCAGGCGCGCAGCGCGTCCGGCCCGAAGGCGTCGAGCCACCGGGAGACGCGCCCGGCCGCGGCGCCGTAGCGCGCATCGAAGCCGGGACGCGGCTCGACATGGGTGAGGTTGAGCCCGCCCCGGCCGGCGAGCAGGAACTTGCGTCCCACCGAGGCCATCGCGTCGCACACGACCACGCGGTGGCCGGCCGCCGCGAGGCGCTCGGCCGCCATCAGCCCGGCCGGGCCGCCGCCGACGACGATCGCGCGTGTCGCGCTCACCCGCGTTCGGCGTTGCGCAGCGTGATCTGGTCGTTGAGCGTCCAGAAGTCGTAGAGCCAGCCGACCAGGAACAGGCCCCCGGTGAAGAGCCAGATCAGCCCCGTGATCCACTTGCCCATGTACATGCGGTGGATCCCGAGCACGCCGAGGAAGGTCTGCAGCAGCCAGGCCACGGAGTAGTTGATCCGCCCGGCGGTGAAGCGCAGGTCGGCCTGCCGGTCCATGGACGGGATCAGGAAGAGGTCGATGAGCCAGCCGATGCCGAAGAGGCCGAAGGTGAAGAACCAGATCGTCCCGCTGATCGGCTTGCCGTAGTAGAAGCGGTGGGCGCCGGTGAATCCGAAGATCCACAGCAGGTAGCCGACGGTCTTGAGGTGGGTGTCGGGTCGGGCGACGGTGCTCATGCTTGCCTGCCAGGCAAAGGGAACTTCATGATAGCGACATTGCCGCCGATCCTGTCGGGCGGCCCCGCCGCCGGCAAAGCCCGCCCACCATGTGAGGAGACACATGAACGAGCTCAACCTCGAGTCCTTCGAGACAGACTTCTGGAAGGATGTCGCCAGGCGCAAGACCTGGGACGGCATCATCCCCGGCGAGCTGCGCGAGACGCGGCCCGTGACCCTCACGAAGGAGCTCATTGCGAAGTTCGCGGCGGGCGTCGGGGAGGACAACCCGCTCTACTTCGACGAGGAGTACGCGAAGAAGACCATCTGGGGCGGCATCATCGCCCCGCCCTCGATCCACATCCTCCTCATGTTCGCCTGCACCACCACGGAGGACTGGATGCGCTCGCCGGGCACGATCAACGCCGGCCAGAGCTGGTTCTACAACGTGCCGGCGCGCCCCGGCGACACGATCCACATGCGCGGCACCGCGCTCGATCGATTCATAAGAAAGGGGCGGCTGTTCGTGATCCACGACAACGTCTTCACCAACCAGCGCGGCGAGGTGGTCTGCACCGGCCGCGGCTGGACGATCCGGCCGGAATGAGGAGGCGCGCGATGGACCCCGCACAGCAACGCTTCGACGCCATCGAGGTCGGCACCGTCATCCCGGGGCGGCCCTTCACGGTGACCACCGAGACCATCCAGGCCTTCGGGGACGCCTCGCTCGACTACAACCCGCTGCACTTCGATCCCGAGTGGATGGAGAAGGCGAGCTTCGGCAAGACGAGCTTCGGCGGCGTGATCATGCACGGCATGCAGAACTTCGCCCTGATCACCCGCACGCTTACCGACTGGCTGGTGCCGCGCGGCGGCTACCATCGCCGCCTCGAAACGCGCTGGCTCAAGCCCACGAAGCTCGGCCACACGATCACGCCCAGCGCCCGGGTGAGCGCCAAGCACCGCACCGCCGGCGGCTACTGGCTCCAGTTCGATGTCGAGGTGCGCAACCAGGACGGCGAGCTCGTCGCCACCGGCGACGCGCTGGCGGAGATCGTGGAGCGGGTGCCCGGCGCCGCTCCCGGGCAGTAGGGGCCGGCGTCCGTCGCGGCCTGCCCGTCGCGACTTCGGCCTTCCCGTAGCGCGCGGCGCGGGAAGCGGAACGGCCTGCAAACTTCGGTATAGTGCTGGCGCGCCGCACGACACGCCGCAATCCGCCACGCACGCCACGGGCAGGGGATGGAGACACGGGAGACACGAGGGCCGCTGCTGCAGGTCGACCAGCTCACGCTGGCATTCGGCGGCGTGCGCGCCCTCGCCGGGGTGAGCTTCGACGTGGCGCCCGGCACGATCACCTCCGTGATCGGCCCCAACGGCGCCGGCAAGACGTCGCTGTTCAACACCATCTCGGGCTTCTACCGGCCCGATGCCGGCTCGATCCGCTTCGAAGGCCGCGACATCACGCAGCTGCCCGCCCCGAAGCGCGCCGCCCTCGGGCTCGCGCGCAGCTTCCAGAACATTGCGCTGTTTCGCGGGATGTCCGTACTCGACAACATCAAGCTCGGCCGCCATGCCCACCTGCGCACCAACATCTTCGATGCGCTGCTGTACTTCGGGCGCGCGCGGCGCGAGGAGATCGAGCTGCGCGCCGAGATCGAGGAGCGGATCATCGACTTCCTCGAGATCGACCACATCCGGCATGCGCCGGTGGCCTCGCTCTCCTATGGGCTGCAGAAGCGGGTGGAGATGGCGCGCGCGCTGGCGATGCGGCCGAAGGTCCTGATGCTCGACGAGCCGGTCGCCGGCATGAACCGCGAGGAGACCGAGGACATGGCGCGCTTCATCCTCGACGTGCGCGCCGAATGGGGCGTCACCGTGGTCATGGTCGAGCACGACATGGGCATGGTGATGGACCTCTCCGACCATGTGGTCGTGCTGAACTTCGGCCAGGTCATCGCCGACGGCACGCCCGGCGAGGTGCAGCGCAATCCGGAGGTGATCCGCGCCTACCTCGGCTCGGGCGACCACGAGGACCTGCGGCGGCGCCTGCGCGGCGCCCGGGAAGCCGCGGGCGCCGGGGCCGGGGGCGCCATGGCGGCGAGCGCCCCGAGCGGGGCACCGGCCGCATGAGCTTCGACTGGCTGTTCCTGCTCGAAGTCTCCCTCGCCGGCATCGGCACCGGAGGCCTGTACGCGCTCACCGGCCTGTGCTTCGTGCTGATCTACAAGGCCACCCGCGTAGTCAACCTCGCCATCGGCGAGATGCTCATGATCGGCGCCTACGTGTTCTTCGCCTTCGCCGCCGGCATGGCCCTGCCGGTCTGGCTGTCCATCCTGGCCGCGGTGATCGCCGGCGGCCTGCTCGGCGCCCTGGTCGAGCGGACGATGATCCGGCCGATGCTCGGCGAGTCGCCGATCTCGGTCTTCATGGTCACCGTGGGGCTCGCGTCCATCCTCGTCGGCCTGGTGGAGCTCGTCTGGACGGCGAACCCGCAGCGCCTGCCCGAGTTCATGCCGCAGGAGCCGATCATGATCGGCGAGGCCTTCATCGCGCCGAAGGTCTTCTACGGCTTCCTGGTGGCCGCGCTGCTGGTGGCCGCCGTGCTGCTCGTCTTTCGCTTCTGGCGCGGCGGGGTCGCCCTGCGCGCCACCGCCTCGGACCAGGCGGCCGCCTATTCCATGGGCATCAACGTGCCGCGGGTCTTCTCGCTGTCCTGGACCTTCGCGGGCGCGCTCGCCGCCGTGGCCGGCATCGTGGTCGGCGCGATCGGCGGCATTTCCTCGACCATGGGCGTGTTCGGCCTCTCGGTGCTGGTCGTCGTCATCTTCGGCGGTCTCGACAGCGTGCTCGGCGCGCTGGTGGGGGGCCTGTTCATCGGCCTGGTCGAGGCCTGGGCCGGCGCCTACCTCGGCGGCGAGTACGAGCTGCTCGTCACCTTCGTCCTGCTGGTGCTGATCCTCATGGTCCGGCCGTACGGGCTGTTCGGCACCCGCGAGATCGAGAGGCTCTAGCGATGCGTATCGGCGCCGCGCCCCAGAGCTATGCCGCCGACCAGGCGCTCTTCGACACGCCCACGCAATGGGCATGGCTGGCGGCGCTCGGGGTCGCGCTCGTCGCCTATCCCTTCGTCGCCAACGAGTACTGGCTCTACCTCGCCTGCCTCGTGGCGATCAATGTCGCGAGCGCCACGGGCCTCAACATCCTCACCGGATACACGGGCCTGGTGAGCCTCGGCCAGGCGGCCTTCATGGGCCTGGGGGCCTACACGGTGGCGGCGCTCGAAGCCCGCCTGGGCACGCCCGCGCTGCTGAACCTCGTCGCCGCCGGTGTCGTCGCCATGGCGGGCGGCGCGATCGTGGGCATTCCCTCGCTGCGCGTGAAGGGCCTCTACCTCGCCATCGCGACGATCGCGGCCTCGTTCATCGCGCACTTCGCCTTCGCCAACTGGACCTCGGTGACCGGCGGCACGGCGGGCCTGCCGGTGCCTCCGGCGCGGGTGCTCGGCATCGCGCTCGACACGTCGTTCCGCATCTACTGGCTGATCGTGCCGCTCACCGTGCTGATGGTGGCCGGCGCCGCCAACCTGTTCCGCACCCGGATCGGCAGGGCCTTCATCGCGATCCGCGACCGGGACATCTCGGCGGAGGTGCTGGGCATCCCGCTGCTGCGCTACAAGCTGCTGTCCTTCGGGCTGTCGTCCTTCTATGCCGGGGTGGCCGGCGGCCTCTGGGCGTACTTCTTCCGCGTGGTGACGCCCGAGAGTTTCCCGTTGCTGATGTCGATCTTCTTCCTCGCCGCGATCATCGTGGGCGGCATGGGCACCATCCTGGGCGGCATCCTCGGGGCGGTGTTCATGACCATGGTCCCGGAGCTGCTCAAGCTGGTCGTCGGCTGGGTCGCGATCGAGAATGCGGCGGTCGTGCTCTCGCCGGTGCGCACGATCGTGTTCGGGGCGCTGATCGTCGGATTCCTGATCTTCGAGCCGCATGGGCTCGCGGAAATGTGGCGCCGCGTGCGCCGGTTCTTCCACCTGTACCCGTTCCGGACCTGAGCCGGCCATGCGCGGCCGTGCCCACAACACTGCATCGACCGAGGAGGAGCACATGGCAATCTCGAAATCCCGACGCGCCACGCTGGGCGCGATGGTCGCCACCGCGGCACTCGCGCTGGCGGGCGGCGCGCAGGCGCAGGCCAAGGAGGACATCGTGATCGGCGGCTCGATCCCGATGTCCGGCGTGTTCGCCTTCGCCGGCCTGGGCATCCACGCCGGCATCCAGGACTACGTGAAGATCGTGAACGACGCCGGCGGCATCCAGGGCCGCAAGCTGCGCTACGTGCCCGAGGACACCGGCTACAAGGTGGACGCCTCGGTGGCGGCCTTCAAGAAGATCACCAGCCAGGAGAAGGTCCATCTCTACTACGGCGATTCCACCGGCTTCGCCAAGACGATCAATCCCGAGCTCGACCGGATGGGCAGCATCCTGATGGCCGGCGCCTCGTTCGCCTCCGAGATCAACGATCCGAAGAAGTTTCCCCACCAGTTCCTGGTCGGGCCCGACTACACCGAGATGGTCGGCATCCTGCTGCGCTACATCGCCGACGAGAAGCCGGGCGCGAAGGTGGCGTTCGTCTATTCCGACACGGAGTTCGGCCGCGACCCGATCGAGGGCAGCCGGGCGCTCGCGAAGGAGCTCGGCCTGAACGTGGCCGCCGAGATCATGACGCCGCCCGGCAGCGTGGACGTTTCGACCGAGGTGATCAAGCTGCGTCGCGCCGCGCCCGACTACACGATCTTCCACGGCTACGTGCTCGCGCCGATCCCCGAGTTCATCATCCAGGGCCGCAAGATGGGGATGAAGAGCCACTGGATGGGCACCTTCTGGACCATGGACCATTCCATGGTGATGAAGATGGGCGAGGCGGCCGAGGGCTTCATGGGCGTGATGCCGTTCCGTTACTACTACGACACCGAGGGCAATGCCCCGATGCTCGAGAAGATCCGGCAGATGCGGCCCGAGTACCAGAGCACCGCCTACACGCAGGGGTTCCTCACCACGATGCTCTTCACCGAGGCCGTCAAGCGCACCCTGGAGGCCGGCAAGGAGCTGAACGGGGCGAACCTCAAGGCGGCGCTCAACTCGATCGAGAACTTCGATACGGGCGGCATCATCGGCGTGCCGATCACGATCAAGGGCAACTCGATCCCGGTCGGCCGCATCTACCGGGCCGACATGAAGCAGCAGAAGATGCTGCCGGTGTCCGACTGGATCGTGCTCGACTGAGGCGCCATGAGCGACCGGGCTGTCCTGGAGATCAACAACATCGAGGTCATCTACAACAGGGCCGTGCAGGTGCTGCGCGGCCTGTCGCTCGCCGTGCCGCGCGGCCAGGTCGTCGCGCTGCTCGGCTCCAACGGCGCCGGCAAGTCGACCACGCTCAAGGCGGTGTCGAACCTGCTGGCGCTGGAGGACGGCGAGATGACGCGTGGCTCCGTCACCTTCGACGGCGAGGACACGCGACGGCTCGCGCCGCACGAGCTGGTGCGCTCGGGCATGTTCCATGTCATGGAGGGGCGGCGGATCTTCCAGGACCTCACGGTCGAGGAGAACCTGGTCGCGGCCACCTACGCCCGCGGCACGGGCGGCGCCGGCACGCGCTTCGACCTGGTGTACGAGTACTTCCCGCGCCTGTTCGAGCGGCGCAAGGGCATTGCCGGCTATCTCTCGGGCGGCGAGCAGCAGATGCTGGCGATCGGCCGCGCCCTCGTGGCCCAGCCCAAGCTGATGCTGCTCGACGAGCCCTCGCTCGGGCTGTCGCCGATGCTCGTGGAGGACATCTTCGCGATCATCGCCCGGATCAACGCCGAGCAGGGCGTATCGATGCTGCTGGTGGAGCAGAACGCCTCGGTGGCGCTCGCCGTGGCGCACTACGGCTACATCATGGAGATGGGCAAGATCGTGATCGACGGCAGCGCCGAGCGCCTGGCCGCCGACCCGGACGTGCGCGAGTTCTACCTCGGCGCCGGCGGCACCGGGGAAGCGAAGAGCTTCCGCGAGGTCAAGCACTACAAGCGCCGCAAGCGCTGGTTGTCATGATGTCGAGGCAGGCTGCCGCCCCGGGGCTGCCGGCGCTCACGATGGCGCAGATGCTGCGCGAGCGGGCGCGGGAGACGCCGGGCGCGATCGCCATCCGCCAGAAGGACTTCGGCATCTGGAAGCCGTCCACCTGGCGGGAGTACTACGAGCGCTCCGCCGAGGTCGGCCATGGGCTCGTGGCGCTCGGCCTGTCGCCCGGCGGCCATGTCGGCGTGCTGTCCGAGAACCGGATCGAATGGGTGCTGGCGCAGATGGGCGCCAGCCTGGTCGGCGGGATCACGGTCGGGGTCTATCCCACCAGCCCGAGCGACGAGGTCGCCTACGTGCTGGCGCATGCCGATGTCGAGGTGGTGGTCTGCGAGGACCAGGAGCAGAGCGACAAGGTGCTGGAGGCGCTCGACCGGATGCCGCGGCTGCGGCACATCGTCGTGATCGAGCGCAAGGGCCTGCGCAACACCATCGAGGAACACGGCGATCGCGTCGTCGCCTTCGACGAGCTCGAGGCCCGCGGCCGGGAGCATCGTCGGGCGAACCCCGGGCTGGTGGACGACGTCCTCGCGAGGCAGTCGCTCGAGGACATCGCGCTGATGATCTACACGTCGGGCTCCACCGGCAAGCCCAAGGGCGCGATGATCAGCTACCGCAACATCCGCGCCGTGGTGCCGGGGATCGTGGACCGGCTGGGGCTGACCCCCGACACGACGCACCTGTCCTACCTGCCCCTCTGCCACGTCGCCGAGCAGATGCTCACCACCTTCGTGCCGCTGTACCTCGGGTCGCAGGTGAACTTCGGCGAGTCGATCCGCACCGTACAGGAGGACCTGCGGGAAGTGGCCCCCACGATGTTCCTCGGCGTGCCGCGGATCTGGGAGAAGCTGCACGCCGCGATCCACATCCGCATGCAGGAGACGGGCCGGCTGCGTCGGCGGCTGTTCGAGACGCTGGTGGCGAGCTGCGCGCCCTTCGCGGAGAAATCGCCGCGCCAGCGCACGCTGGGCGAGCGGATCCGCTTCGGCGTGGCCTGGCTGCTGATGTTCCGCGCGCTGCAGAACTACGTGGGCCTGCGCCGGGCGCGGATCGCGCTGACCGGCGCGGCCTCGATCCCGCCGCCGATCATCGCGTTCTTCCGTACCATCGGCGTGCCCCTGGTCGAGGTGTACGGCATGACCGAGTCCACCGGCATGGTCACCGGACAGCATCCGGACCGGGTGCGCCTGGGCACGGTGGGCGAACCCGTGCTGGGGGTGGAGTACCGGGTCGATCCCGACACCGGCGAGCTGCAGCTGCGCGGCGAGATGGTCTTCGCCGGCTACTACCGGAACCCGGAAGCGACCGCGGCGACCATCCGCGACGGCTGGCTGCACACGGGCGACGTGGTGCGCGAGGAGGACGGGCAGTTGCGCATCGTGGATCGCCTCAAGGACATCATGATCACCGCCGGCGGCAAGAACCTCACGCCGTCGGAGATCGAGAATACGATGAAGGCGAGTCCCTTCATCAAGGAGTGCATCGTGGTGGCCGAGCGACGCCGGTTCGTGTCCGCGCTGATCCAGATCGACTATGAGACGGTCGGCAAGTGGGCCGAGTCGCGGCGCATCCCCTTCACCCATTTCCGGTCGCTCGTCGAGGCGCCCGAGGTGCGCGAACTCATCGAGTCGGAGGTCGCGCGCGGCAACGCGAAGCTCGCCCAGGTGGCGCAGATCCGGCGCTTCCACCTGCTGACCAAGGAGCTCGACCACGACGACGGCGAGGTCACGGCCACCATGAAGGTGCGCCGGGCGAGCATCTACGAGGCCTACGCGGCCGAGATCGAGGCGATGTACGAGTAGGAACGCATGCTGAACGCCATCTGGTTCGGCATGTTCCTCATCGCCGGACTGGCGGCCTTCGGCCGCTGGATCTTCGCGGGTGATCCCGCCGGCTTCGCCGCCATCGTGGACAGCCTGTTCGCGATGGCGAAGCTGTCGGTCGAGGTGATGGTGCTGCTCTTCGGCACCCTCACCCTCTGGCTCGGGTTCCTGCGCATCGCCGAGGGCGCCGGCCTCGTGGATGCCGCCGCCCGGCTGCTCGGCCCGCTGTTCGCCCGGCTGATGCCCGGCGTGCCCCGCGGCCATCCGGCGCTCGGCCTCGTGACCATGAACTTCGCCGCGAACGCGATCGGGCTCGACAATGCCGCCACGCCGATCGGCCTGAAGGCGATGGGCGAGCTGCAGAAGCTCAACCCACGCCCGGACACGGCGACCGACGCGCAGATCCTCTTCCTGGTGCTCAACAGCTCGTCGCTCACCGTCCTGCCGGTGACGATCTTCATGTACCGGCTCCAGCAGGGCGCCGCCGAGCCGACCCTGGTCTTCGTGCCGATCCTGCTCGCCACGGCGGCCTCGACCTTCGCGGGCCTGCTGGCGGTGTCGTGGATGCAGCGCCTGCGGCTGTGGGACCCGGTCGTGCTCGCCTGGCTCGGCGGCATCGCGCTCGCGCTGGGCTCGATCGTGCTGCTGCTGGCCGGGATGACGGCCGCGGCGGTGGCGGCGGCCTCGTCCCTTGCCGGCAGCCTCGTCATGTTCGGGCTGGTGCTCGTCATCCTCGCCGCGGGCGCCTGGCGGCGCGTGCCGGTGTACGAGCACTTCATCGACGGCGCGAAGGACGGCTTCGGCATCGCCCGCGACCTGCTGCCCTATCTCGTCGCGATGCTCGCGGCGATCGGCGCGATGCGCGCCTCGGGCGCGCTCGACGTGCTGCTCGACGGCGCGCGCATCGTCTTCGGCGGGCTGGGGCTCGACCTGCGCATCGTCGATGCGCTGCCCGTCGCGTTCGCCAAGCCCTTCTCGGGCAGCGCCGCGCGCGCCCTGCTGATCGAGACCATGCAGCACTTCGGGGTGGACAGCTTCCCGGCCCTGCTCGCGGCCACGATGCAGGGCAGCACCGAGACCACCTTCTACGTGCTCGCGGTGTATTTCGGCGCGGTCGGCATCCGCCGCGCGCGCCATGCCGTCGGCTGCGCGCTCCTCGCCGACGTCGCCGGCATCGCGGCCGCGATCCTCGTGTGCCTCGCCTTCTTCGGATGAGCCGAAGGAATGCGAGACTGCAAATCCGTCGCTTGCGCGGGCGGCCTGCCCCAAGGATGATGCGCTCGTGCCGGACACCGTGCCCACCGTGGGACGGACCGGCGCCACCGCCTGGACGACGGAAACCATGAACGACGCCGCGAGCGCATCGAGCCCCGCCGCGCTGCCTCCCTCCTCCCGGGGCAGCCCGATCCTCTCCTCCCCACCGCTTCGCACGATGGCGCGCCTCGTGCCGCCCTCGGTCGCGAGCACCCTGGTGCAGTCGATGATCCTGCTGGTCGAGGCCTACTGGCTCGGCGACCTCGGCACGAACGCGCTCGCCTCGGTCGCGCTCGTATTTCCCGCCTACATGCTCGCGAACATGCTCGCCTCCGGTGCGATCGGCGGCGCCGTGAGCGGCACGCTCGCCCGGGCGCTGGGCGCCGGCCGGCCGGACCGGGCGCAGGAAGTGGTGAATGCCGCCTGGATGATCGCCTTCGTCGTGGGCGGCGCCTTCGGCGCAGCCATGCTCGTCGGTGGCGAGCCGCTCTTCCGGCTGCTGGGCGGCCGCGACGAGATCCTCGCCGGCGCGCTCGAATACTCGCGCATCATGTTCGGCGGCATCGTCGTGCTGTGGCTGTTCAACCTGCTCGGCGCCTGCCTGCGCGGGGCCGGCGAGATGCGCGCGCAGCTCTCGGCGATGATCGTGGTCACCGCCACGCACTTCGTCCTCGCGTCGCTCCTCGTCCCCGGGCGCGGTTACGTCCCGCCGCTGGGCCTGGCCGGCGCGGCGATCGCCATCCTGCTCGCCTATGCCTGCGGCCTCGCCTGGCTCCTGCTCGTCGTCGCGCGCCGTGCGCATCCGCCGCGGCTGGAGGCCTGGCGCATGCCGTCGGCCTTCGTGCTGCGGCCGGTCGCGCGACTCGGCTCGCTGGCCTCGAGCCAGTCGATCATGACCATCGCGTACTCGATGATCGCGACCGGCCTGATCGCGCGGCTCGGCACCGACTGGCTCGCCGGATACGGCGTGGGCCTGCGGCTCGAGTTGCTGATGATCCCCGTGATCTTCGGCATGGGCGGCACGCTCATCGCGATCTGCGGCGCCTTCGTCGGTGCGGGCGAGCGCGAGCGCGCCGTGCGCATCGCCTGGGGCGGCGCCTTCGCGACGGCCGCCTTCGTCGGCGCGATCGGCCTCGTGCTCGCCTGGCAGCCGCAGCTCTGGCACGGCCTGTTCACGGAGGATCCCGAGGTGGCGCGCGCCTGCGCCGCCTACCTGCGGATCGTCGGTCCCTGCTACGCGTTCTTCGGGCTCGGGCTGTGCCTGTACTTCGCGAGCCAGGGCGTGGACTCGCTCGCGGTGCCGGTGGCCGGCACCCTGCTGCGCGTGGCGATCATGGCGATCGGGGCGGCGGTCGTCGGGGCGGCGGCCGAGCCGTCGCCCCGGGCCGCCTTTGGGGTGATGGCCTTCGCGATGGTCGCCTATGGCGTCACGATCTCCGGCGGGCTCGCCCTCGGTCCATGGCGAAGCCGCCGATCAGGGTCCGGCTAGCTCGTGCATGCGCAGCACGCTGCGGTCGCCCTCCATGAAGGCGCCCATCTCGCGCCCGATGCTGCGGAAGTGCTCGCTCGACCGATGCGCCCTGACCGCCTCCTCGTCCCTGTAGCGCTCGATGAAGACGTAGGTGTGCGGTTCCTCGCCCTTGTTCAGCGTATAGAGCAGGCAGCCGGGTTCCCGGTTGGTCGCCTCGACGAGCTTCGTCGCGAGGGCCTCGAACTCGGCCTCCGCGCCGGGACGGACGCGCACGGTGGCGATGACGCTGTGGATCATGGTTGTCTCCGCGGGGCGCTTCGCCCGGGCGGCCGAGGGTCGGCGCCGGGCTGGTGCGCGATGTCGTTCGTTGGCGGGCCGGGCGACGCCCGGCCGTGCACGATGCTATCACCGCGGGGAACCCCCGCCCGTCGCCGCGCGGCGCTAGAGCAGGCCGGCGCCCGTCATCGCATCGCGGATCGCCCGGCGGGTCGCGTCCGCGAGCGGCACGATCGGCAGGCGGCATTCGTCGCTGCACAGGCCGAGCAGCGAGGCCGCGTACTTCACGCCCGCGGGGCTCGGCTCGAGGAAAAGCGCATCGTGCAGCGGCATCAGCCGGCGCTGGATGCCGGCGGCGGCACGGAAGTCGCCCTCGGCGCAGGCGCGCTGCATGCGCGCGCACAGCGCGGGCGCCACGTTCGCGGTGACCGAGATGCAGCCGCTGCCGCCGGCGGCGTTGTAGGCCACCGCCGCCGAGTCGTCCCCGGAGAGCCGGATGAAGTGCTCGCCGATGCGCAGGCCCTCGCGCACCGGGCGGGCGATGTCGCCGGTGGAGTCCTTGACGCCGACGACCCGGCCGAGGCGCGCGAGGCGCGCCATCGTCTCGACGCCGATGTCCACGACCGCCCGCGACGGGATGTTGTACACGATGATCGGCGGCCCGCCCTGGGCATCGAGCGCCTCGAAGTGCGCGACGATGCCGCGCTGGCTGGGCCGGTTGTAGTACGCGGTGACATGCAGCACGGCGTCCGCGCCGCATTCTGCGGCATGCCGGTCGAATTCCAGCGCCTCGCGCGTGTTGTTCGAGCCGGCGCCGGCGATCACCGGAATGCGGCCCGCCGCCTGCTCGACGACGATCTCGACGACGCGCCTGTGCTCGTCGGCATCGAGCGTGGGCGACTCCCCGGTCGTGCCCACGGGGACGAGGCCGTGCGTGCCCTGCTCGACATGCCAGTCGACGAGACGGCGAAGCGTGGCCTCGTCGACGCGCCCCTGCGAGAAGGGCGTGACGAGCGCCACGAGTGATCCTGAAATCCTGCTGCTCACGATGCGGCTCCTGGTAACTGGCGAGGCCGACGCGGAGCCGGAACGGAAAACCCCCGGCGCCGCGAAGGGCTGCCGGGGGTGGATATACGAATGCTGCTGTGTCTACCGGGGCATGGCCACGACGCGAGCGGATACGCGCGCCCGTTTGGGCGCGGCCGGCTTGCGTTTGGGGCCGAATGCGATGGTCATGACGAGCGCATCATGGCCGAGCCGGCGGCGGGCGTCAATCGCGCGAGGCGCCACCGCCACCGAAGAGCGGCAGTGATTCGGGGGCGAGCGCGCCCTCGATCTCGAGCAGCCTGCGCTTGGTCACCACGCCGCCGAAGGCGGAGAAGCCGCCCTCGGCATCGCCCGCGGCGAGCACCCGGTGGCAGGGCACGATCACCGGGTAGGGATTGGCGCCCATTGCCTGGCCGACCGCCCTGGCCGCGCCCGGCTCGCCGAGCGCCTTCGCGAGCTCGCCGTAGGTGATCGTCCGTCCCGGGGGGATGCGCCGGGCCGCCGCCTGGGCGCGCCGATGGAACTCGGGAATGCCGTCGGTGTCGAGCGGCAGGTCGGAGAGATCGTCGTCGCGCGCGCCGCGAAGCAGCCGCTGCACGCGGGCGATCGCCGCCGCCATCGCCGGCGGCGGCTCGCACGGCGCGGCGCCGGGCGCTCGTCGGGCCGCCCGCCGCAACGTGGTCGCATCGTCGCGCTCGGGCAGCTGCAGCGCGGCGATGCCGCGCTCCGTCCAGGCGAGCGCGCAGCGCCCCACCGGCGTGTCGAACAGGCACACGCCACGGCCGGGGACGCCGGTCGCCCCGGCCCCCGGCCCGGGCACACCGCCGGGGGCGGCGTGGCCGCTTCCCGCTGCCGCGCCGGACGGCATGGCGCCCCTAGCGGGCCCGCAGCGGCGCCGCCCCCAGGTGCAGGCCGGCGTCGGCGATCATGAACTCGCCCGTGACATGGCTCGACTGGGGACCGCCGAAGAAGAGCACGGACTCGGCGATGTGCTCGGGCTTGCAGGCGAACTTGAGCGGCGCGTTGCTGGCCGCGTTCTCCTCGATCTTCGCCGCCTTCTCGGCGCCCAGGCGCTTGGCGAACCAGTCGGAACCGATATAGCCGGGGCAGACCGCGTTGACCCGGATCTTCGGGGCGAGGCTGCGCGCGAGGCTCAAGGTGAGCGTGTTGAGCGCGCCCTTGGAGGCCGCATAGGCCATGGAGGAACCGATGCCCATGACGCCGGCGATCGACGAGATGTTCACGACGGCGCCGGCGCCGCTCGCCTCGAGCGCCGCGCGGGCCGCGCGCACCATCTGGTACACGCCCACCACGTTGACGCGGTAGATCGACAGGAAGTCGTCGGCCTCCAGCGCGTCGAGGTCGGACTGGTCCGCGAACTTGGTGGTGCCGGCATTGTTGACGAGCGTGTCGAGCCGGCCGAACTCGGACAGGGTGCGCTCGACGAGCGCCCGGCAGTCGGCATCCTTCGCCACGTCGCCCTGGACCGCGATCGCGCGCACTCCCAGCGCCTCGCACTGCTTGGCCACGTCCGCGGCGGCATCCGCGCTGCTCGCGTAGTTCACCACGATGTTCGCGCCGCGGCGCGCGAAGCCGAGCGCGGTCGCGGCCCCGAGCCCGGTGCCGCCGCCGGTGACCAGTACGACCTTGTCCTTCATGTCCTGCATGCCTGTCTCCTTGGTGTGATCCGATGGTGAATTGTGCCGGTGCCGGTGCCGCGCTAGCGCGGCGCCGGCACGAAGCGGTTGATGCCGTCGACAGGGCGCACCGTGCCGGGCCGGCCGAGCGACTCGGTGTCGCGCACCTCGGCGAGGACGGCCGGGTCGTCGGGCAGGCGCGCGACGAAGCGCGCCCCGTTCGACTCGAGCCGGCCGAACACGATGCCCTCGGTCGGGCCCTTGCGTCCGTGCATGATCGTGTACGTCTCGATGCGGGCGGGCCCCTCGGGCCGCTCCTCGATGCGCTCCTTCGGCATCGCGTCGAGCTCCGCCTGCAGCCGGGCGGGGTCGCCGCGCCGCCACGGGCCGTGCACCGGCTCGGTGGAGTAGATGCCGAAGGAATGCTTGGTCACGTAGTTGCCGTTGGCGGTGACCATGCCGAAGCGGCCCGGCGCCGCGCGCAGGGCGCGCATCATCGCGGCGATCGAATGGGTCACGTAGTTGTTCCCCGGTCCGCCGAAGTACGGCAGCCCGCCCGTGAGCGTGAGTCCGCGCGGATCGTCCTCGGCCAGCCCGAGCTCGGCGCAGCCGATCTCCACGGCCGACGGGAAGCAGCTGTAGAGGTCGAGGAAGTGGATGTCGTCGAGGCGACGCCCGGCCATCTCCAGCGCCTCGGCGGCCGCGAGCCGGATCGCGTGCGAGCGATGCAGCTCGGGGCGCTCGCTGACGTACCAGTGGTCGTGCCCGTCGGCGCACCCGTGCAGGAACACCCAGCGCGACGGCGCGATGCCGAGCTCCCGGGCATGCCCCACCGAGGTCATCAGCAGCGCCGCCGCCTGGTCGATGTAAGCGTTCGCATTCATCAGCTTCGGGTACGGATGGCCGATCCAGCGATTCTCGTCGTCGATCCGGGCGAGGCGCTCGGCATCGTGGCCGTCCCGCCGGGTCGCCAGCGGGTTGGCGGCGGCGACCGCCGCGAAGCGGGCGAAGAGCCGGGCCATCGAGCGCATGTGCGTCGGCATGTCGGTGCCGCGCGCTCCCCGGATCGCATGCTCGATCATCGGGTAGAACACGATCGCCGCGCGCAGGCCGTGGGCATCCTCGTGGTCGGACCAGCCGCGGCGCGGGTCGCCCACCAGCTCGGGCTCGCCGCCGGGGTCCTCGCGCCAGTCCACCGGCAGGCCGGCGCGCTTCACCCCGTGCTGGGTGCGCAGCGCCTCGCCGCCGACGATCAGGACCGCCCGCATGTCCCCGGCGGCGATGCGCTCCGCGAAGTCGTTGACCAGGTACTGCGGCATGTTGCCGCCGTTCCAGGTGTACACGTGCCGGCGCGGTGCGAGCCCGAGGCGCCGGGCGACGCTCGCGGGCGGATTGCTCGAGCCGCCCAGGGGGCTGGCGAACCGGTGCGAGGTGTCGGCGAACGAGCGCAGCATCGCCAGCGTGTCGATCGAGCCGGCGATTGCCGGACAGCCGGTGTCGGCGATCGCCCGGCCGGCGGCGGTCGCGATCAGGTCGTAGGGCGGCCGGCCCGCACTCGCCGGCGTGTCCTCGTCGGTGATCTCGCCGCAGCCGACGAGGATGGGGGTGCTGTCATGGATCATGGTCCGGCATTGTCCGGGGATGGGGGCCGCTGTCCAGCGCGACGGGCGGCAGGGCCGATTGCGCTAAGCTTGCCCTCTTCCCGATGGACCCCTTTTCCGGCGCCGGCCCGGCCGGCGGCCCAGGAGACAGTTCGATGAAAGTCAGCGAGGCGCTCGCGAGCCGCCGGTCGATCCGCGATTTCCTGCCCACCCCGGTACCGGTCGAAACGATCCGTCGGGTGCTGCAGGCCGCATCGCGCGCCCCGTCGGGCGGCAACCTCCAGCCCTGGCACATCGACGTGGTGGCCGGCGAGAAGCTCGACGAACTGCGTGCGATCGTGCGCGAACGGATCGCCTCCGGCGCCGAGGAGAAGACGGAGTATTCGGTGTATCCCTCGCCGCTCGTCTCCCCCTATCGTGAGCGGCGCTTCCAGTGCGGCGAGGACATGTACGCGCTCGTCGGCATCCCGCGCGAGGACAAGCCGGCGCGGCTGCGCTGGTTCGCCCGCAACTTCGAGTTCTTCGGCGCCCCGATGGCCCTGTTCTGCTCGGTGCACCGGAGCATGGGCGCGCCGCAGTGGTCCGATCTCGGCATGTTCCTGCAGTCGGTCATGCTGATGCTGCGCGAGGAGGGCCTGGACAGCTGTGCCCAGGAATGCTGGTACCGGTACCCGGAGACGGTCGGGCGCCTCATCGGACTGCCGCCCGAGCGCATGCTGTTCTGCGGCATGGCGATCGGTTACCGGAATCCGGAACATCCGGTAAATTCGCTGGTGACGAGTCGAGCCCCCCTGGAAGAGTTCGTCCGCTTCCACGGCGCCTGAGCCCCGGCCTCGCCGGGCGGGCGGGGCGGGAAGGCCTGGCTCCCGGCCTTTCGACGCGTCGAACGCGAACAACAATTCGGCAAGCGGCCGACGGCGGCCATGCGCCGATATCGCTTTCGGGTGGGTCGTGCCATGCGAGAGGACCGCGCAAGCGAGCTGGGAGGCGATGCACCGGCCGGCGCCGCCGCGATACAGCCGCATGCCATGCTGCTGGTGCTGGACCCGGCGGGCGAGAGGGTCGCGGGCGCCAGCGCCAATGCCGCCGACTGGCTGGGCCGCGACCCGGGGGCCGGCCTCGACGGCATTCCCGTCGACGAGCTCCTCGACGCCGATTCGGTCACGCGCTTGCACGCGGCGCTGGACCGCGGGACCCTCGAGCGCCCGGTATCGGTGGATTCGATCCTGCGCGCGGACGGCGCGCGGCTGGGCATGGGCTTCGTCCACCGCGCCCACGGCCATCCGGTCCTGGAAATCGAGGCGCCCGTCGCGGACGAGGCGCAGGCGTCCGTGCCGGCCGCCTGGCTCGACAGCGTGCTGGCGGACGGGCCCCGCATCGGGTCGGGCGAGGAGATCGACATCGCCGCCGAGATGTCGGCCGCCGCCGCGCAGCTGCGCGAGGCCATCGGCTTCGACCGGGTGACCGTCCACCGCTTCACGCACGACGACAACCTCGAGCTGATTGCCGAGTCCTGCGCGCCCGGCGTACCCAGCCTGGTCGGCCGGGTGTTCGAGTCGAGCGACGTGCCGCCCTGGAACCGGATGCTCGGCGTGCACTGGGTCCGCGTCGTCGCCGACGTGGAGGCCGAGCCGGTCCCGGTCCGCCTGCCCCCGGCGCTGGCGACCGACCCCGTCCCCCTGCGCTTCGTGTACGCCCGGCAGGTCGCCCCGTCGCACGAAGCCTACCTGCGGATGCTCGGCGTCCGCTCTTCGGCCGTGCTGGTGCTGTCGAACGCCGGCAAGGTGTGGGGCAAGATCGCCTGCCATGCCTTCGGCGAGCCGCGGCACGTCCCGGTAACCTGGCGCATCGCGCTCGCCGCGCTCGCGCGAGGGCTGTCGCACCGGATCGCCGGCCACGAGGCGGCCGCCCGCCGCGAACGTCGCGAGCGGGTCCGCGAGCGGCTCGCCACGCCCTTCGCCGCGCTCGGCAGCGGCGACCAGTTCGCCACGGTGCTGTCCCAGCACGCCGACGCGCTCATGGAGGGGCTGACGGCCACGGGCATGGCGATCTGCGTCGGCTCGGACGTCGAATGCCATGGGCGCACGCCGCCCGACGCCGTCATCCGCGAGCTCGCGCAGTGGCTCACCGCCGGGCGACCCGCGGTGTTCGCGACCGACCGGCTCGGCCGCCTGTTCGCGCCGGCGGCCCCCCACGACAATGTCGCGGCCGGCCTGCTCGCCATTCGCCTCTCGCGGGTCTCGGCCGACTTCGTCATGTGGTTTCGGCCGGCGGAAGCCCGGGTGCTCCAGGGCCATGTCCGGCTGCCGGACGCCGCGTCCGTTCCGGGGAGCCGTGGCGAGGGTCGGGAGCCGGGCGTCTCCTCCCCCTGGACCAAGGACGAGCGCGACGCCGCCGGCGAGCTGCGCCGGGCGGTGCTCGACATCCTCGTCGAGCGCAGCGTGCGCGTGAGCCGCCGCGCCATGATGCTGACCCGCGACAACCAGGCGCTCATGTCGGCCGACCAGCGCAAGGACGCGTACATCGCCATGCTGGGCCACGAGCTGCGCGAGCCGCTCGCCGCCTTCGAGTACGGCCTCGCCTCCCTCGACGGGGCGCGCCGCGAGGGTATGCATCCGCCGCCGGAGCTGCTGGACATCCTGCGCCGGCAGGCAAGGCAGATGCGCGCCCTGGTAGAGGACATCCTCGATTCGGCGCGGATCCGCAACGACCGGCTCGAGCTGCGCCGCCGCCCGCTGCGGGTGGCCGACGTGCTGCGCGACGCGCTCGACGCCAACGCCGCGGCGCTCGAACGCGCCGGTCAGGGCATCGAGATGTCGTGCGCGGACGAGGACATGTGGATCATGGCGGACCCGATGCGAATGATGCAGGTCCTCACCAACCTGATCGGCAATGCGATCCGCCATGCCCGCTCGCCCCGGCCGATCGAACTGCGCGCGCGACGCGACGGCGCGCAGGCGCTGATCGAGATCCGGGACTACGGCCCGGGCCTCAGCCGCAAGACCCAGAGAACCATCTTCGACGCCTTCAGTGCGCCGGCCGACGATGTCGAGTCCTCGCGCACGGGGCTCGGGCTCGGCCTGTGGCTGGTGCGCAGGCTGGTCGAGCTCCACGGGGGCCGGGTGGACGTGTCGAGCGAGGGCAAGGGCACCGGCTGCTGCTTCACCCTGCGACTGCCCCTGGCCGACGCCGGGGCGCAGGCGACGCCCGCGGACGAGCCGACGGAAACTCATCCCATCGATGGCTCGCAGGTCGTACCGCGCCGGATCCTGGTGGTGGACGACGACTCGGATACCGCGGTCACCATGGCGATGTTGCTGCGCACCTATGGCCACCTGGCCCGCAAGGCGCACGACGGCGCGACGGCGCTCGCCGTGCTCGCGCACTACGAGGCGGACGTGGTGACGATCGACCAGAACCTGCCCGACATTGATGGTGCCAGCCTGGCGCGGGAGATCCGGGCACGGGTGCGATGGCCCATCCGGCTGCTTTGCATTTCCGGGGCCACCCCGGACGACGGCTACGGCGCCGACGTGTTCGACCAGGTGCTGGTCAAGCCGGTCGATCCCAAGCGCCTGCTCTCCATCGTCAGCCATTCCGTGGACGCGAGGACCGATCCTGCGGGCACAAACATTGCGTAATCCGGGGGAACCAACGACAGCCGGCCGCACGTTCCGGCCGGTGCGCAAATCTCCCGGAGTCCTCGTGTCGACAGAAAAGTTTCTCGTCTACTTCCTGCTGATCGCCATCTACGCCGTGTACACCCGGTTCAGCGACGACCCGGAGCACCATCGCATGAACCCGAACCCAGCCGTGGCGAGCATCCACGCGCCGGCGCCGAACATCGGTCCCGGGGCGCCTCCTTCGCCTCGCTGAGGCGGCGCGCAGGCACATCCATTGCACGAAGGGATATGTCCCTCCTCCGGAGGATCCAGGCATGTCCCATACCATTCTTCCTTCCCTCGCCACGGCCCTGTGCATCGGGCTGGCGACGGTGGGCGGCGCCGTCATCGTCACTGGCGGCGAGGCCCGGGCCACCGAGCCGGACGTGGCGCCCACGGATACCGGCCAGTGGTCCGTGCGCCAGCACGAGGGCGGTGACAGCGTCGAGCTGGTGACGCGCGACGAGGCGGGCGCCTTCGGCGCCATCTGCAGCCAGGGCAGCTGCGTGCTCTTCATCGAGCCGATAAAGGGCTGCGATCCCGGCTCGGTCTATCCCGTGATGGCGAACAGCGCCTCGGTGGTCGCGATGGTGGAGAGCGCCTGCCAGCGGGTGACCGAGAGCCGTGAGCCCGGCGGCACCATCCGCACCCTGGCGACCATCGCGCCGTCGGAAGCCCTCATGATGTCGATCGCCAGTGGCGAGCGGATCGCGCTGGCATTCCCGCAGACCGAGGGTGACGTGGACGTAGTGTCGGTCGAAACCGAAGGCCTGCGCGAGGCCTTGCGCACCGCTGGCGAACTGACGCCCGCCGCCCTCGAATCGAAGGCGTCGCAGCGCCGCGCGTCGAAGCCGCGCCCGCGACCGGCCGCCGTCTACTGACGCCTGCCCGACGGCGAGCCCGAGGGGCGCCATGTCGCATCGTGGGCGAGGACGCCATCCGTGCCGGGTGCCGACGGCTGCGCCACCGTTTGCCGCGGCAGGCTGATCACCAGGCGCGCGCCCTGGTGGCGCCCCTTGCTCTCGGCGCGCACCCGGCCGCCATGGGCCTCGATGATGGCCTGGACCAGCGAGAGGCCGATCCCGAGACCGCCCACCTTGCGGGTGGTCGAGGGATCGGCCATCCAGAAGCGCTCGAAGAGATACGGCAGGGACTCGGCATCGATGCCTTCCCCGCTGTCCACCACCTCGATCCGGATCCGGTCGCCCTCGGACGTGGCCTCCATGTGGATGGAACCGCCCGCGGGCGTGAACTTGATCGCGTTTTCGAGAAGGTGGTCGAACACCTGGCCAAGACGTTCGGCATCGGCATGGATCGGACCGATGTCGGGATCGCACCGCATCTCGAGGGTCACCTGCTTGGCGAGCGCATTGGGCAGGGCCCGCGAGCGGGCCCCCTCCATCAGCTTCCCGATGTCGCATTCGCCGATGTCGAGCTCGAAAGTGCCCGCGAGCACCGCGGCGGTGTCGATGAGGTCCTCGATCATCTCCCGCTGGGCATCGACGCTGCGCCCCAGCGCCTCGACGGCCTGGCGCCGGGCGGCGTCCGCCGGTTCCCGTGCGCTCGCCTGCCCGAGGACATGGACCCACCCCTTCATCGACGACAGCGGCGTGCGCAGCTCGTGCGAGATGACCGACAGCAGCTGGTCCTTGATGCGCGCCGACTGCTCCGCCACGCGCCGCGCCATCAGCTGCGCCTCGAAGCTTTCGCGCACCGAAAGCGCGGCGCCGGCGAGCAGCGCGAAATGCGCCAGCACGAGTTCGTCCTCGCGCGAAAACGGCCTGCTCTCGCGACGAAGGACCTGGATGCGGCCTCGCTCGATGCCGTCGGGATCGCGGATCGGCGCCTCGATGCGCGCGACCTCGCCGCCCTGCGCGGGCTTCGACGTCCACCACTCCGCGCGTCCGTCGCCACCTTCGTGCTCCTGGCCGTCGTCGGCCGCGGTATAGACCACGCGCGCCGCGGCGCCGTCGAGCAGCTCGCGCGCCGCGGCGGACAGGGTGTGGAGCTTGTCGTCCATCGGCTCGGGTCGCGTCATCTCGGCCGCGAATTCGGAGATCGCCTGGAGCCGCGCATTGAGCTCGCGCTCTCGCCGCAGGACGGTGCGGCGCGCCTGCTCGGCCGCGCGTCGCTTGGCGATCTGGCGCTCGAGCCGCTCGTTGGCCCGCTGGAGCAGCGCGGTACGCGCCGCCACGCGGGATTCGAGCTCGTTGTTGACCGCGGTGAGCTGGCGGGTGATGTCGCGCGCGATGGCGAGCGCCCGGTCACGGGTGGTGGCCATGGTCCAGACGAGCGTGAACAGCAGCAGGCTCGCGATCAGGCCGAAAGCGAGCACCAGCATCGGTGTCGTGGCGAGACGCTCGCGCTCGGCGGCGAACGCCGCCGGGTCGAGCTGCATCAGCCACGACCGGTTGCCCACGTCGAACTCGAGCTCGACGAGGCTGCCGGAGGGCTGTTCGGGGGCCGTCGCGGGTCGGTACAACATCGAGCGGGAACCGTCCGGCCCGACGTCGTACAGGCTCAATCCCAGCTTCTCGGGGTCCGTGCCCAGCGCGATCCGGAGGAAGTCGCGCATCCCCACCGCGGCGACGATCCAGCCCACGGTGGCCTCGCGGCGCTCGGCCTCCGTGCGCACCGGCAGGTCCTTGCGATAGACCGGATAGGCCATCGTCAGGCCCCGGGCCGATCGCGCATCGGACTGCTGCAGCAGGCGAACCGGACCGCTGAGCACCGCGGTGCCGCTGCTGGCCGCCAGCACGAGGGCCTCGCGCCGGACGGGCTCGGACAGCAGGTCGAAGCCGAATGCCCGCAGGTTACTGCCCTCGAAAGGCTCGATGTAGAGGACCGGCGCGAGCTCGGGCCGATCCCCGGGCGGCGTGACGGTGTACTTCTCGAAACCCTCGGCCCGAACCGCCCGCACATGGGACTCGCGCTCCTCGCCGGGGATCCGCGAGACGTAGGCCAGCGCCTGCAGGCCGGGCAGGTTGCTCGACATCTCCAGGTCTGCGGTATAGGCCGACCAGCGGGCACGGTCCGGCGGGCCTTCGCCATTGAACAGGCTGGAGGCACCGCGGAGCACGATCTCGTAGGTGTCGATCCGCGCCGCGATCGACAACGCCATGTCCTGGGAACTCGTCTCCATCCCCGCGCGCAGCGTCGCCGCCGCCTGGCGTGCCGCCCAGATCCAGACGACAAGGGAAACGAGCAGCGCAATTGCGAGGACCACCCAGGCGGATCCGGTGGACACGCGCTCGACGGCCGAGCCGTGCCGGCCATCCGACCCGGGTGGCGAAATGCGCAGGCGAGACCGTCCGTCGGGCTCGGTGGCCTTGCTCAGGCCTTCGGGATCGACCGAGTCCACTTTACGTGCGTGACCGTAGGCATCGTTGGGAAGACTGTATGACGCGTGGCGACGCGCCTCGGCCCCGACCGCAGCAAGATCCGGGCCACGCATGCGAAACGGCCGATTCCGAAACGAAATCGGCCAAATGAACCGGCACGCCGGCAATTTCTCGCCGGCCACCGGGGTGCTCCGCCCGAAATTTTCCGGCCGGAGCGGTGATCAGACCCTTGGCCTGCGACCCAGGACCATGAAGACGACTGCGATGATCAGGCCGACGACGAACAGGATCCAGGCAATGTTCATCGACATGCCGGCGATTCCGCCGAAGCCGAACAGGAGGGCGACCAGTCCGATCACCAGGAATACTGCGGCCCAATAAAACATGATGACTTCTCCTCTGCGGTGGGTGTATTTGCACCGGTCCGACCGGTAATGCACTCACTTGAGCAAAGGGTGTGCCTGTCTCTCGCGCCGCACCGCCCTCCAGGCGAAGAGTGCCGCCGCGAGGGGTACCAGCGCCAGCCCCTGGAAGGCCACGCCATAGGCCGCGCCGTGGCTGATCGCTTCCGAGAAGATCACGGGCCCGCTCATGCCGCCACAGAAGGTCATGAACTGGGTGGTGCCGGTCGCGGCGGCGAGCCCGCCCGGCGGCGCGACACGCGCCAGCTCCGCGAAGAACACGCCGTTCCAGCCGACGGCGGTGAGCGCGCACAACATCGCCACGGCGACCGTGAGCGCAAGCGCCGCATCGACCGGCAGGCGGCCGAGCAGCGCGCAGGCCACCGCCATGCCGATGCCGAGCAGGGGCAGCAGGCGCGCGGGCGCGATCCAGCGGTCGGCCACCCAGCCGAAGAAGATGCGCGAGAAGACGCTGGTCACCTGCGCGGCCGCGAGCACGCCCGCCGCGAGCGCGAGCGCAAAGCCATGCTCGACGCTCAGGAACGAGACCAGGAAGGTGAGGAAGCAGACCTGGGTGAGCGCGTAGGCGAACGACACGATGCCGAGTCGCCGCAGGGCCGGGTCGCGCAGCCCCGCCATCAGCGGATCGACCACGATGCGCCAGGCCTGCGCGGGTCGCGGCGGCAGCGGCTGCGGCCGGTCGAACTCGCGCCGCGATCGGCCGAGCGCGAAGGCCCCCGCGATGCAGGCGAGGCCGAGCGCCGCCACGGCCCCGCGCCAGCCCAGCAGGGCATAGAGCGCGGGCGCGACCACGCCGGTCACGGCGATGCCGAGCGGCACGGCGGTCTGCTTGATGGAAAAGAACAGGCCGCGCCGCTCGACGGGCGCATGCTCGCCGAGCACGATGGCGGCGGCGGGATTGGTGAGTCCGTATGCCGCACCGATGGCGATCGCCGCCGGCAGCAGCATCCACGTGCCGCCGATCGCGACGGCGACCAGGCCGAGACCGGCGGCCGCGATCGCCCACTGGCTGGTACGCACCGGGCCGATCCCGGCGATGCGGCCGCCCGCGACCAGGCCGGAGCTCATCGCGCAGAGATAGCACAGGCCGACGAACAGGCCGACGCGGGCGGCGGGCAGGCCGAGCAGGGGGGCGACCTCCGGCGCGAGTACGGAGGGGACCGTGAGCGCGACGGTGACCAGGAGCTGGGCGCCGAGGGTGACCGCGAGCGCGAGCAGCGGCCGGCCGCCGGCGCCGCGCTCAGATCTGTCGGAGGCGAATGTCACCGATCGTGTGGTCGGCGCGCTTGCGCAGGATGACGTTGGCGCGTTCGCGCGTCGGCAGGATGTTCTCGAGCAGGTTGCGCAGGTTGATGCTGGTCCAGATGTTGTGGGCCACTTCGCGCGCCTCCGCGTCGCTCAGGTTCCGGTAATGGTGGAAGTAGGAGGCGGGATCCTGGAAGACGCTCGCCTTCAGCGCCAGGAAGCGGTTGATGTACCAGGGCTCGATGTCCTCGATGGCCGCATCGACGTAGATGGAGAAGTCGAAGAAGTCCGAGACGATCACCGCCGGCGGGTGACCGCGATCGAGCGTGTCCACCTGCAGCACGTTGAGCCCCTCGAAGATGAGGATGTCGGGCTGTTCCACGACCTGCGCCGCGCCGGGCACGATGTCGTAGGCCTGGTGCGAGTAGATCGGGGCGGTGACACGCCGGTGGCCGGCCTTGATGTCGGCGAGGAACTGCAGCATGCGTCGGCGATCGTAGCTCTCGGGGAAGCCCTTGCGCTGCATCAGGCCGCGTTCCTCGAGCACCTTGTTCGGGTAGAGAAAGCCGTCGGTGGTGACGAGCGCCACGCGCGGATGGTCGGGCCATCGCGAGAGCAGGGCCTGCAGGATGCGGGCGAAGGTGCTCTTGCCGACGGCGACGCTGCCGGCGATGCCGATCACGTAGGGACGCGTGCCCACGAGCCGGCCCAGGAATTCGTCCTTCACGCCGTTGAGGGCCCGCGCCGAGCGAATGTGCAGGTTGAGCAGCCGCGACAGCGGCAGGTAGATCTCCACGACATCGGTGAGCGAGACCTTCTCGTTGAAGCCCTGCAGGGCGACGAGATCCTGCTGCGACAGGGTCAGCGGGGTGCTCGAGCGCAACGCGGCCCACTCCTCTCGCTCGAAGTGGATGTAGGCGGCGAAGCTTTCGCCGGGGCCTTGCCCCGACCTTTCGTCGGGGCTGCCCGGCGACGCCGGAGCGTCTGTGGTCATCGGTCGGTCCTGCAAAGGAGGAGCGGTGTCAGCGCGGGCCGCCGGCATCGGAGAGCGTGGCAAGCCAGCGCAGGCAGGCGGCATCGAACGATGCCGCCGCCTCGAACTGGACCCAGTGGCCCGCGCCGCGAATGATATCGAGGGATGCGTCGGGGCGCAGCGAATGCAGCCGGTCGGAAACGCGTGCCGGATCGCGCGCCGCGGTGACATCCTCGCTGCCCCAGATGCCGGCGACGGGGGCGGGCACGCGGGGCAGCGCCTCCGCGAGGGCCGCCGAATGCGAGCTTCGCTTGCTGTAGAAGCGCGCCGCGGCCGCATTGCGACGCTGGACCTCCAGCGCGAGCGCATCCATCGACTCGGGCCGCGCCAGCATCAGCGTGGCGAGATTGTGCCGATGGGCCCGGTCGACCGCGCCGGGGTCTTCCACGAGGTGCTTCCAGGCCCGCATGGGCAGCGGCGGACCGCGGTCGATGCCCAGGCCCACCGCGCCCACCAGCATGAGCCCGCGCACCGGCCGGTCGGCCTGGGCCGCGGCCAGGCCGCCGACGATCGCGCCGAAGGAAAAGCCCACGAAGGCGACGGGCGTGGCGACATCGACCAGCTGGCGCAGCCCGCCCAGCAGCAGGCGCGCCTGGCCGGTCGCGCCCAGCCCGGGAGGCGCGTCGGACGAGTCGCCGAAGCCCGCCATGTCGGGGGCGAGCACCCGGTGCGAGACCGAGAGCGCCGCGATGTTGCGAACCCAGTGCAGCCACGAGCCGGTGCCGCCATGGACGAGCACGACCGGCGGACCCGAACCCCATTCCCGCCACATGCACCGGACGCCCTCGACGCGCAGCGCGTGGACGCGCGCGCGCCCGGCAAGGCTTTCGGCATCGGGCATCATGCCGCGGCTTCCGCCACTCGTTCGGACCTGTCGGGATCGCGCGCGAGAACTCGCAGGTGCCCGGTCTTGACCCAGGCGAGCACGCCGCGCCGGCCGGCGCGGGGCCGGTGCCAGCAGCCCGGCGGCAGGCGCATCCAGGTACCGGGCCCGTAGTGGCCATGCTCGTCGGAAAATTCACCGTCCAGGACCAGCAGCTCGGCACCGCCGGAATGCCGGACCGGCGCGCCGCCGATACCGGCACGCCAGTGGACGAGGCGCGTGAGCTCGTCGCCGAAGGCATGCAGGGGCATGACGCTCGTCTGGGGAACGCGCCCGCGCGACCAGCGCACCCGGCGCGTGTCCACGAGGCGCGAACCGACATCGCCGTCGGCGAACTGGCGCAGCTTGACGAAGATCGTGCATCCGTCCGGTGACGCGGGCGCATGCCGGCTCCCCGGCGCGTTGCGAAGATAGGTGCCCGCGCGGTGGACGCCGCGCTCGTCGGCGAGGGTGCCCGCGAGCACGAGGATTTCCTCGCCGCCCTCGTGCGCATGCTCCGTGCACCGTGCACCGGGGGCGAAGCGCATGAAGGCGGTCAGGCGGCCATTCGACCCCTCGCCCGCATCGAGGACGATCCGCTGGACGCCCGGCGCGGGTCCGGCGGTCCAGCGCACGGTCCCGGGCACGACCGCGATCCTCTCGGCGAAGGGATCGCGAGCGGAGCTGTTCGGAAGCGCCGGCTCTTGCATGCGCGCAACTCTAGCGCAGAGTGGGCCCGTGACGCATGACGCCGACCGCCGGCGCGTTGCGATTTCCCGCCCGGACCGCGGCCATGGCCGCGGCGCGCCCCTCAGGCATCGGGCGCGGGCCAGTCCGGCCCCTGCCGTAGCCACATCGCGAGGACGCGGTCCATCGTGTCGGCATGGATCTCGAACCATTCGGCGAGGCCGGCCGCGAGCGTGCGGCCGTACTCGAGTTCGCCCGCCGCAACGCGCTCCCGGACGGCGGCCGCAACCTCCATGACCTTCGCGTGCTCGCGCTCATGGCAATGGATGGGCGGGAAGTGCGAGAGCTGCATCCAGGTGGTCTCGCGCTCGAAGTGATGGCGGGTGTGCTCGATCAGTGCATCGAGACGATCGGGGATCTCGGCATCGGGCGCATGCAGGAGGGCATCGACGAGGACGACGAACTCCCGGTGGATGTCGTCCATCTCGTCGTGGTCGAGCTCGAAGCGTCCGGACCATCGGAAGGAGGACGCCACGGGCTCCGACACCGGGCTCGGCGCCGCATCGGCGCTGACCGTGACTGCATCCTCCGCCCGCTCGCCGGGCATTCCTTCCTGGGTGTCGATCCTGGCCATGTTGACCCGCCCCGGGGCTGAAGCGCCATCGGCGCAATCCGCCACTGTACCGGATCGCGCGTCGTGCGATCAGCGCGCCGGTATGGCGAACGTGGCATTGGCGCGGGCGCAGACCTCGCCGTCCGCAAGCACGAGGGCGGTGGCGAAGCACAGGCGGGAGCCGGTCCGGATCACCTCGGGCCGGACCTCGACCCATTGCCCGACGCGGGCGGTGCTCACGAAATCGACGCAAAGATTCACCGTGACGAGGCTCGGCCGGGGGTCGCCGCGCGCCTGCGCGCACGACAGGCCCATGGCGTTGTCCGCCAGGGCGGTGATCAGTCCGCCATGGACGAAGCCGCGTGAATTGGCATGGGGCTCGGCCGCCCAGAGGCCGACCCACACCGCGTCGGCGCTCCGGTGGGAATAGAGCGGCTCCCACGGGTCGGTAAGCCCGCTGCGGCGGTCATGGCGGATGTACGGCGCGGGCGGCGCGGGCGGCGCCGTGGGGGCGGCCTGGGAGACATCGGGCATGGGATCGACCTTGGAGGCTGGTCGTTCATCATAGTCCGACTATACTGACCGGTCTATATAGCTTGCGGGAGGGAAATCGATGCCGAGGCCACCGAGGCACCGCGACGCGATCGTGAGCACGGCGGCCCGGCTCTTCCGGCGCTACGGCTATGCCGCCACGGGACTCGCGCGGATCGTGGCCGAGAGCGGGGCGCCGCGCGGTTCGGTGTACCACTACTTCCCGGGCGGCAAGCCGGAAATCGGGGCGGCCGCGGTCGGCTTCGCGGGCGAGCGGGTGCGCCGCAGCCTCCAGGCGCTGGCCGATGGCGGCCACCCCCCGGGCGAGCTGCTGCGGGCCTATGCCGGCCAGCTCGCCGGCTGGATGGCGCAGTCGGACTTCCGCGACGGCTGTCCGATCGCGACGGTGCTGCTCGAGGCGGCCGCGGACGAGCCCGCCATCCGCGCGGCCGGGGCGCGGGCGGGCGCCGGATGGACGCGCGTCCTCGACCGCGCCCTGCGCGAGCATGGCGTGGCCCCCCGCCGGGCGCGGCGCCTGGCGCTCACCGCGATCGCCGCGCTGGAGGGCGCCCTCATACAGGCGCGTGTCGCGGCGGATACGACGCCCATTGCCGAAGTCGCCGGGGAGATCGCGGGCCTGTTCGACCAGGCCGTGGCGCAGGCGCAGTCACCTCGCTAGGCATGGTTTCTGCATGACGGGATGACGCCGCTCGCGACGCGGGCGACATCACCCCACGGAGGAATCATGGCCAGAATCGACGAGGTCACCAACCACCTGCACGAAGCCGGTGAATCGCTGGCCCAGGCCGGCCGGGAAGGCGGGCGCGCCAAACGCGCCGCCATGGACTCGATCCAGGAGGAATGGGCGCGCCTGCGCAGCGAACTGGACGAGCTGTCGCAGGACGGCGTGCTGTCGAAGACGCCGGAGCTCGAGTCGGTGCTGGCCCGGCTGCGCGATCGGGTCGCGCATGCGAGCGACGTCATCGGCGAGACATCGCACCACGCTTCCCAGCGCCTCGCGCGGGCCGCGACCGATGCGGACGACTACGTCCATGACGCGCCCTGGCGCTTCGCCACGATGGCGGCTCTCGCGGGCGTCGCCCTCGGGGTCCTCATCGCGCGCCGCTAGAAAAGCGGGCGCCGCATGTCCAGCGCAATCCACCGAAGACTGGTGCCGCGCCTGATGGCGCCGATCACCCGGGCCCTGCACGAGACACAGGACGCCCTGGCGTCGCGCTGCGAGCTGGCCCGGCTCGAATGGAAGGTCGAGCGCGCCCGGCTGGTGCAGCTCGCCGTGGGCCTGACCATCATGGCACTGGCCGGGATGCTCGCGCTCGCATTCGTGAGCCTGGCGGTCATCGTGACGTGGTGGGACACCGAGCACCGCGTCATGGTGACGTGGCTCGTCTGCGCGGCCCATGGGCTGGTCGCCCTGGTGGGCCTGTTCATGTGGCGCTATGCGCAGATGCGCAAGGACCGACGCTTTGCCGGGCTTCGCGCGGAACTCGCGGCGGACCGCGAATGGCTTGCGCACCGCCTGCACCAGGAGGGAGGCCAGCATGGCTGAGTCATCCGAGATCGCGCGCCTGCGCGAACAGATCCGGCAACAGCGCGAACGCCTCGCGCAGGACGAACCCGTTGAACCGGTCGTCGCCGAACCGGTCGTCGATGCGAACGGCAGGCCGTTCGACCCGCCGAGACGCGGGTCCGCCTTCGACTCCGTGGTGGACGTCGTGCGCGAGCATCCCGCGCTCGCGATCGGCGTCGGGGCGGCCCTCATGGTCGCGGGCCCGCGTCGCTCCCTGCGCCTGGCGCGCGGCGCGATGCGCGGAGGCCTCTTTGCGCTGGCCGCCTGGCGCGGCGTGAGCAGCGTGCTCTCGCTCGTCTCCTCGGGCTCGAGGGGAAGCGGCGCCTACGCCCGGCCCGAGCGACGGGCGGGGCGCATGCGCCGCTACTAGAAGGGAGGAAGGCGGGTCGTCAGTCCTCGTCCGTCTTCGGCTGCGTGGCGTCGGTCGAGGAGATCACGCCGCCGGGCTGCCCTCCCTCGTTCTCCCAGCGCTCCTTCTGGCCGGGAACGCTCGTGGTCGGGCGGTCCTGGCGCGATGCCTCGGCATCCTCCCGCTTTTCCTCGCGCGTGCGAGGCCGGTTCCCCTGCTCGGTATCGGCGGGCGCCGTGTCCTTCTTTCGATCCTGGCTCATGACTGCTCCTATTCCTATGGGTCGGCCCGCGGGCCATGGGGCGTCGCGGCGCACTTTTCGTGCCCGGGCCGGAAAGCATCCCGGCGCCTGGCGCGTGCATCATGGGCACGGCGATTGCAGGTCACCAGCGGTCAACACCCAGCCAGGAAGGAGAAAACGAATGACCCGTCTTTTGATGATCGTAATGGCCGCCGCTTTCGCGCTCAGCGCATGCAACACGATGTCCGGCCTCGGCGAGGACATCCAGGCCGGCGGCAACAAGCTCGAGAACGCGGCGGACAAGAACAAGCGCCAGTGATTTCGACAGCGGCCGCTGAACCGGCGGCCGCCCTCTCATCCCACCTCGTTGCGGCGCCCGGAAGGCGCCGCTCTTTTTTTGCCAGGCGCGCCGCCAGCAGAAATTCTGCCCGGTCCGAATGGCTTCCGGCAGGCGCTCGGCACCCGCGGCGCAAACGCATCCGGCCTTGCGCCGACCTTCGTGAAAGCACGCACTGTCGCGGTTTTCCGCAGGGAAGGGTCGCCGAAGCGTGAACAATTTCACAACTGGCACGGGAATTGCGTTCCGGGTCTCCACAACGAAGCACAACCCTTATGGAGTGAGCCCATGCAATCCGGGATCAGCCTGCAAACCACTCGCCAGACCAACATGTCGCCCGCCATGCAGCGCGCCCTCAGCATGCTGCAGCTCTCGACCCTGGAGTTCGCCCAGCAGGTCCGCGAATCGCTTGCATCGAATCCCATGCTGGAATCCGACGACGATGTCGATGCCCCCGGCGAGGCCGATGCCGTCGTGGCGATCGGCGCGACCGACGGCGATGGCCACGAGCTCGGCGCGGTTGCCGAAACGAGCGAACTGGGCGGCGCAGAGGCCGACGCCTCCTACATGTCCGAGCCTTGGCTGGAGAGCGGTTCCCGCCAGGGGAGCTCCGATCCGGACTTCGATCCGATCGCGCTCGCGCCGGACACGCCGAAGCTGCGCGATATCCTCCTGCAACAGGCCGGCTGCCTGAACCTCGGCGAGCGCGATGCGATGCTGGTGCGCGCGATCATCGATGCGATCGAGCCGACCGGCTATCTCGAATGCTCGCTCGAGGAGATCGCCGACGACCTCAGCAGCCCCACGGACCGCGTGGGCGTGGACGAGCTGGAGATCGCGCTGCGCCACGTGCAGCACTTCGAGCCCGCGGGCGTGGGCGCCCGCTCGGTCAAGGAGTGCCTCGCGCTGCAGATCGAGGCCCTGCCCCTTTCGACGCCCGGGCGCGCTGCCGCGGCCGCGATCGTCGCGGACCACCTGGACACCTTTGCCGCCCACGACTTCCCGGCCCTCGCCGAGGCGCTCGACCTCGACGAGGACACGCTGGCCGATGCGACGGTGCTGATCCGTCGCCTCACGCCGAGGCCCGGCCTTGCGCTGTCCTCGGATACGCCCGCCTATGTCGTGCCGGATGTCCAGGTGCTGAAGATCAACGGGCGCTGGCAGGTCCGCCCGCGCCAGGGCGCCCTGCCGTCGGTGCGCGTGAACGAGATGTACTGCGACATGCTCCGCGCCCAGGACAGTCGTTCGTGCAAGGCGATGAATGCCCAGCTCCAGGAAGCCCGCTGGCTCGTGCGCAGCATCGAGCAGCGACAGTCCACCGTGCTGCGCGTGGCCCAGGCGATCGTGGAACGCCAGGCCGACTACTTCGAGTATGGCGACATCGGCATGAAGCCGATGACGCTGCGCGACATCGCCGACGAGCTGGGCCTGCACGAATCGACGGTCTCGCGCGTCACCGCCAACAAGTACATGATCACCCCGGCGGGCGTGATCGACTTCAAGCGCTTCTTCACCTCCGGGGTGGAGACGGCGCGCGGCGACCGGTGCTCGGCGACCGCGGTCAAGGCGATGATCCGCCAGCTGATCAGCGCCGAGGACGAGCGCAAGCCGCTCTCGGACCACAAGCTCACGCGGATGCTTGCCCAGCGCGGCATCCAGGTGGCTCGCCGCACGGTCAGCAAGTACCGCGACGCGATGCAGATCCCGCCCGCCGACATTCGACGCCTGTCGAACCGCGCCACCGCCGCGGCGTAGGCGACTCCCGGTCCGGGACGCCCCGCCGCCCCGGCGCCCCGTCGGCGCCGGGGCGGCGGCTTTTCGGTTCTTCGTTTGCGCGCCCCGGAAGGCGCGAACGCTCAGGCGAGCATGCCGGCGCGACCGGGGCCGCCGCGATGGGCCGTCCCGGGCCGCTGCCGTGGATCGCGCTGGGCCTCGGGCACGCGAGCGCCGATCCCTCCCGAGCTCGACTCCCATTCGGCCATCAGTCGATCCGGGTCGTGGCCGGCGCCTGCCGGCGCCGGGAGCGACACGCCGCGTGCAAGCGCGAGGCGCAGGCCGACGGCGCGGCGCAGCGCCTCGAAAAGATCGCGGTCGCCCATCGCATCGATCCGGGAGAGATCCACCAGGATGGGGCCGGGTACGTTCGCACGCACGGCCGGACCTTCCGGCAGGACGCCCCCCGCCCCGTCGACGACATCGAAGATCGGCTCGGGCAGGCCGCGGACCCGGCCCTGGGCATCGAGCAGGCCGAGCTGGCGCAGGCCCGTGAAGAGTCGCCGACGCGCCCGCCCGAAGCGCGCCCAGCGCTGGCGCTGTGCGGGCTCGGAAAGTCCGGGCGTCCTTGCCATGCAGCGGCACGACTCGCAGTAGCAGTCGGACGCTTCGGCCGGGACGGTCCAGTTGCAGATCGGGTGCTCGCCATAGTTGCCGCACGGCAGGCGAACACCGACACCACGAACGCCCAGGGGATGCCAGCCGGCCTCGCCGCGATCCTCGAAGGCGCACAGCAGGCCCAGTTCGGGCACGAAGCCGAGACGCGCATGGCACACCGGGCAGCGGTGCTGCTCCGGACCGACACTGGCCCGACAAGCGGTGCAGAGATGCGCTTCCACCATGCCGCGCTCAGGCCGGGAGCACGAGTGGCTCGGCCGCGGGCAGGCCGCGCACGGGGAGAGGCTTGCCGACCGCGAGGTCGATCGACTCGATGTCGGCCATGCAGGCCGCGGCAAAGTCGTCGACGAGGCGGGGCAGGTTGCGCCGGAGATGGCGAGCGCCCGGTCCGAGCAGGACCTGGAGGCGGATCCTGCGCTGGTCCGGGCGGGATTGCAGCATGAAGCGACAGTCGCGCATGTCGAGGCTCAGCTCGAAGCCCGGGGACTCCGCCGTCGCCCGGGATCGCGACCACTGGCCATCGGCCGTGGGTCGCAGTTCAAAGCCACTGTTGAACGCGACATGACGCAGTACCCAGCGGGCGGCCGCCTCGTTGACGAGCGCGGGCACGTCCGCTTCGCGGCAACGCAGGACGGCAAGCGCCTGCGGCGATGGAACGAGGTTCTCGGACATGGTGCACCCGGCAAGTAGTTGGTCTGGGATTCCGTAGGCAATTTGCGTGCCTTGGGACTCCGGGCCGTCCTGCACCGGTCTTGCGCAAGGCGGCCGGGAATCCCTTGCGCAGCATACGCCCCTGGCGACCCGGCCCGGGCCGTGCGGCGTACCGGAAGCCGGGCATCGCATGCCCTGCGTTCCGGAAGGTCACGCGCGGCGGTGTCAGTCGCTCTCGACGCCGCGGTCTTCCTGCTCGTACTGCCGCAGGCGGTTGTAGAGCGTCTTGGCGCTGATGCCGAGCATCGCCGCCGTCTTCTCGCGCACCCCGCCGCAGGCCGCGAGGCTCGCCTCGATGAGGCGACGCTCCATGTCCGCGAGCGAAGTGCCGATCGGCACACAGACCATGTCGCCGGGGGCGGGCGCGCCTTTGCTCCCGCCCGCGCCCGTGGACGACGGGGATGACGTCGCCGCAGGCGTCGCGCCCGGCTGCGCGTTCGGGGCGGCATCGGCGGCGAGCGTCGCCGGGTCCGGCAGTTCGACGCCGGGGATCTCCACCGAGGTGATCCGCTTGCCGTCGCTCATGATGGCGGCCCGGTGCACGATGTTGCGCAGCTCGCGCACGTTGCCGGGCCAGTCGTAGTACTGCAGCTGGGCAAGCGCGGCGGGATCGAGCTCGCGCTCGACGCCCTCGCGCTGGCTGAGCTGCTCGAGGAACAGCGGGGCGAGCAGCGCGATGTCCTCGCGACGCTCGCGCAGCGGCGGCAGCTGGATCTGGAAGACGTTCAGGCGGTAGTAGAGGTCCTCGCGCAGCTTCTGCTCGGCCACCGCCTCGGTAGGCACCCGGTTGGTGGCCGCGATGATCCGCACGTCGGTCTCGATCAGCGAGTCGGAGCCCACGCGCGAGAAACGCCCCGTCTCCAGCACCCGCAGCAGCTTGACCTGGAGGTCGAGCGGCATTTCGGTGACCTCGTCGAGGAACAGCGTGCCGCCGTCCGCGCGCTCGAAGAACCCCTGGTGCTGGCGCACCGCGCCGGTGAAGCTGCCCTTCTCGTGGCCGAAGAGCTCGCTCTCGATCAGCTGCGCCGAGATCGCCCCGCAGTTGATCGCGAGGAAGGGCCCGTTGCGGCGCCGGCTCTGCTCGTGGATCGTTTCGGCGACGATCTCCTTGCCGGTACCGCTCTCGCCCACCAGCAGCACATTGACCGCCGTCGGCGCCACCCGCTCGATCTGGGCATAGACGCGACGCATGGCGGCGGAGCGGCCGCGCAGCTTGCCGAAGCCATCGATGTCGGCGCCGGAGGGGCCTGGCGGGGCATCGGCCTGGCCCGGCGCGCGCGGCGCGCGGTGCGGACGCGGCGAGCCGGTCAGGCGGTCGAGGACGCGGCGAAGCTGCTTCAGGTTGATCGGCTTGACGAGGTAGTCGGCGGCCCCCAGGCGCAGCGCCTGGATGGACGTCTCGACGCTCGCCTGGCCGGTGATCAGCACGATGTCGGCATCGCCGCGAAGTCGCTCGTCGGCGAACAGGTCGAGCCCGCTGCCGTCGGGCAGGTGCAGGTCGAGCAGCACGAGGTCTGGGCTGTGCAGCACCAGCTGCTGGCGCGCCTGCTGCAGGTCGGTGGCGATGCTGGCCGTGTGGCCGGCATCGCTCACCAGCGCCGCCAGCATTTCCGCCGAATTGTCGTCGTCTTCGACGATCAGGATATAGGCCATGGACTCGATCAGGGAAGGAATGCGGTGAGGTCTTCGACCCGGGCCGGCTTGGTCACCCTCGCATCGAAGGGACCGGCGTCGCTGCCGCCGGGCGAGCCGCTCAATGCCACGATGCGGGCATGGGTGCCGCGCTCGCGCATCCGGCGCGCGACGTCCGCGCCGTGGATGTCGGGGAGGCCGAGGTCGAGGAGCACCAGCGCGGGAACGAACTCCTCCTCGCGCCGGATGGCCTCGGCGCCGTCGCCGGCGTAGGCCACCTCGTGGCCATCGAGCTCGAGCAGCAGGCCGAGCGACTCGCGGGCATCGCGGTCGTCATCGACGACCAGGATGCGGGCCCGCCCTCCGGGCGCGGTGGGTTCGAACCGGGCGGAAGACGTCGGGGGAACCCCGGGCTCAGGCGTTGTCACGGTCTTCGACGGCGGCAAGGCGATCGATGGTCTCGAACAGGAGTACGGGATCGACGGGCTTGGCGAGGAACACGTCGAAGCCCGCCGACAGGGCCTGGCGACGCAGGGTCGCGCTCGCATGTGCCGTGAGCGCGATGGCGGGCAGGTGGCGATCCTGCTCGCGTGCGCGGATGCGCCCGATGAGGCTGATGCCGTCCTCGCCCGGCATGGCGATGTCGAGGATGGCGATGTCGAAGTCGTCGCTCGCCTCGATGCGGGCGATGGCATCCGCGGCCGAGGCCGCGGTCGTCGCCCGGTCGCCCCGCTGCTCGATGAGTGCGCTCAGCACCTCGCGCAGCTCGGGCTGGTCGTCCACGACGAGCACGTGGCGACGCTCGCCGGGGGCGCGCTCGCCGATCTCGCCACGGTCGATGGCTTCGTCGAGATCCTCGCGGGCTGCCGCGAGCTGTCGGCTGGCGCCGGGCGGCAGGCTGCGCTCGGCAGCCGACGGCAGCAGCGCGACCCCATGCTCGGCAAGCACCTGGCGGGCGCGGAACCGGCCGATGAACTCGCGGGGTGGAAGTTCGCTCTTGTCCGCATCGAGCGCGAGCGGGTCGCCGAGTTCCGTCCCGGCATCGATCGACAACACGAGCGAGGCGCCCGCGCCGGAGAAGCGCACGGTCACGCGGCGCGGCGAAGGCAGCATCGCGGCGAGGGCATCGAGCAGCGAACCGAAGGCGCGGGCGAGCGCTTCGGCGTCGCCCTCGACCGGCGCGCCGGCGCTGCCGACCGTGACCAGCTCGCGGCCGGTCTCCGGACCCCAGTGACGGCTGGCCTCGACCGCCTCGTGCCAGGCGGCGAGCCGATCCACCGGGCCGATGCGCGGCAGGCTTTCGCCGCCAAGGCTCCTCGCGGTCGCGGTCAGCACGTCGGCCAGCTCGACCTGCTGGTCGATTGCCCGGCGAATGCCCGCCAGCGCGCGGGCCGCCATCGGATCGTCGGGAGGGAGTCGCGACTCCAGGACATGGAGCCATCCGGACATCGAGTGCAGGGGCGTGCGCAGTTCGTGCGCCATCGCCCGCTGCAGCCGGATCACCAGGCCCTGGGTCCTGACATCCGGTCCGAGTCGCTCGTTCATCGATTCAGTCGTTCTCGCCATGTTTCCTGCTGCCATCGAGGTGACGGGAGATTTCGACCCCGACGGGTTGGCGCTCCCCTGCCGGGATTGACGGATGCAAGCTCCGTGCCCAAACCGGTTTCCGGGACGGGCACCTCGTTTGCTAGGGGCATGCAGGAACGAGGAGCCTCATGATCCCTGAAAGTCCCCCGGGCCACAATACGGCAAAGCTGCCCGACCGACTGGTTCGATGGTCGGTGCTCGGCCTCTTCCTGCTCGCCCTGCTCGCGGTCGTGCACGTGGCCCGCGGGTTGCTCCTGCCGATCGCCATCGGCACCATCCTGGCGCTGATCCTCGAGCCGGTCGTCGGCGGCCTGCGCCGCCTGCGGATCCCGCGGGCGATCGCGGCGGCGCTGGTCGTGATCGGCGCGATCGGCGCGGTGTCCGGGCTCGCGACTCAGGTGTACGAACCCGCCCGCCAGTGGATGGCGACTCTGCCGGGCACGCTGCCGGAGGCGCGCCGCAAGCTCGCGACCCTGCGCAAGCCGATCGACGCGGTGCGCGATGCGGCGGAAACCGTCTCGAAGGCGACGGAGGCGCCGCCACGACGTGGCGAGCGCACGGTGTACGTCGAGCGCCCGCAGTCCACGGGCCTCACCGCGACCCAGGACGCCATCGTCGGCGTGGGCGCGACGATCCTGATCCTCTATTTCCTGCTCGCTTCCGGCCCGTTCTTCCGCGCGAAGCTCTGCGCGCTGGCCCGCACGCCCGAGGGCGAGAGACGGGTGGTCCTCGTCTGCGATGCGGTCCGGCGGGACATCAGCCGGTTCGTGGCCATCTCGACGATGCTCAATGTGGGCCTCGGCACGGCGACCGGCCTGCTGGCGTTCGCCATCGGCCTGCCGAACCCGATCCTGCTCGGCACGCTGGCCGCCCTGCTCAACTACATCCCCTATGTCGGCTCGGCGACGATGCTCGGCATCCTCGGGCTGGTGTCCATCCTGCAGTTCGACACACCCGGCATGATGGTGCTGGCGCCGCTCGTCTTCCTCGTCTTCACGACGATCGAGGGGCAAGTGCTGCAGCCGCTGCTCTTCGGTCGCCAGATGGCGGTCGCCCCGGTCGTCGTGTTCCTCTGGGTCCTCGGCTGGGCATGGCTCTGGGGACTCGGCGGCGTGTTCGTGGCGGTGCCCTCGCTCATGGCCATCCGCATCTGCGCCGCCCAGTTTCCCGCGCTGCGCCCGCTGGCGATCCTCCTGGCCGCGCGTCATTCCCCGCTCGCGCCCGATCCACCGGAGGCGCCGGAGACGCTGGACGAAGGCGTGGCCGCCGGCGACGCGCTCGCGGAGGTCGTGGCGAGCGTGGAGCCCGATGTCCGCCCCCTGGAGGACGCCCGCTCCGAGGCCGGCACCGCGGGCGCCGGCGTCCCGGACGTCAGCGTGCCGCGCTGAAGGGCAGCCGCATCGGCACGAAGGCGATGCCGTTCTTCTCGACGCGTGGTCCGGTGGCCTTGAAGCCGAAGCGCTCGTAGACCGGCACGGCGCGCACCGCGGAATTGACGGTGAACGCGCCGTCCGGCGGCACCTCGCCGTCGTCGAGCGCGGCATCGCGCACGGCGCGCCACAGGCGGGAAGCGATGCCGAGGCCCTGCCACTCCGGCGCGACGAACAGGTGGAAGAGATGGAAGACGTCGCTGTCGTCGCGCAGCGCGGCGACCCCGACGATGCGCCCGCCGATCTCGGCGACGAAGTAGCGGTACTGTTCGCCGGTCACGTAGCGCACGATCGCCTCGGGCGTGAAGGAGCGCAGCAGCGGCACGTCCTCGCTCGCGTCCGGATCGATCAGGAAGGCGACCGCAAGTCCGCCGACGAGCTCGCTGATGTCGTCGGCATCCTTGCGCTCGGCGAGGCGAATGGTGAGCGCAAGCGGATACTCGAAGCGCGCAGCCTCGCCGCCCGGCAGCTCGGCCGCCGCGCCACGCCCCGCGATGCGACCGCCCGTCTCGCGGAAGAACGGCTCGGCATTCGGGTCGCCGATGGCGACGAGCTTGCGGGCGCCGGCGCGCACGGCGCGACGCCGCGCCTCCGAGAGCAGCAGCGTGCCGATGCCACGTCGCATCAGGCCGGGATCGACATACAGCGCGGGCAGCTCGAGCTCGCCCTTCCTGGCGCCCGGCCGCATCCCCGCCCATCCGGCCAGTTCGCCGCCGAACTCGGCGACGATTCGCTCGGCGAGGTCGCCCGGCGGCTGCCACGCGGCGAGCCTGGCCTCGTCGTAGCCCCACCATTCGAGCGAACGCACCGCCAGCTCGCGCAAGGCGGGAGATTCGTCGGGCCGCGCGTCGCGCAGTGAGGGTTTGCCTTTTCTGGTGACCATCGGGCGAATATTAGCGATGAATCCGGCGGGCGCAAGCGCGAGGCGCGCGAACGATCCGGCGGCGCAAGCCGGCGATCGCCGCCTGGCTCAGCGCCCCTGTTCGAGGAGCAGGGTGGCCTCGCGCACCGCCGCGTTCAGGGCCTCGACGATGGTGGCGTTGATGTCGGCGCGCGTCGTGTTGCCGATGTCGTTGCGGGCCTCGGCGGCGAAGCGCTTGCCGCTCACGGAGCCGGCGATGCGAACCTCGACCGGCGTGGCGCGCTCCGCGAGCGCCGACGGCACCATGACGACGAAGCTCTCGAGCACCACGCTGCGCCCGGCGAACTGCGGGGGCAGCTTGCGCGCGAACCAGGCACGGAAGAGCGTCGCCGGCGGCGGTTCGAGATCGCGTTCGCCGAGGGTGATGCGATCGCCGCTGTGGTCGTAGCGGCCTCGGTCGTTGCGCTGCTCCGCGGGCCGCATGTCCTGGAAGTCGAAGCGGGCGCCGGGTGTGGTGGGCACATCGATGCGCACGGGCCCCGGCCCGCCGCACGCGGCAAGCGCGAGCGCGCCCGCCAGCAGGACGCCGGCGCGCCATGGGACGGTTCGCTCGCGCAGTGCGCTCACGCAGCCGGTTCCAGGACGTGGATCACGCGGTTCGCGATCAGGTCGCGGGTCTTCGCGGCGTACTCCTGCATGTGCGGCGCGCGCGCATGGGCCTTCAGCGCATCGGCGCTTTCCCATTTCTCGAGCACCACGAAGGTGTCCGGGCCGAGCATCGCCTGGTACTTGCCGAGCACGTCGACATCCACCGCGGGCGCGTACTCGATGCAGCCGGCTTCCGCGCGCACCGCGGGCATGTTGGCGCGGAACGCCTCGAGCACCTCGTCACGCTTGCCCGGCTTGGCGGTGATGATGGCGAGGACCTGAATCATGGACTGTCTCCTGGTTGATGTGCAAAGGGTGGCGGGCGCGACGATCAGCCGCGCTGCGACTTGCCGCGCTCGATGATCGCGCGGCGGCGGCGCTCGATGTCCTCGGGGCGCACGCTGGCGCGATACTCTCCGGCCACGCGCGATTCGTGCGCGAGCGCGTCGCCGAACGGCATGGCGTAGCCTTCGTCGATCACGCGCTTCATGCGCACGAGCATGTCCGGGATCGTCGAGAGCATGTCGGAGGCGAGGCCGAGCGCGGTCGGCATCAGCGCCTCGGGCTCGACGACGCGATTGACCAGTCCCCACCGCTCGGCGCGTTCCGCATCGAGGAAGTTGCCGGTCAGCGAAAGCTCCTTGGCGCGGTAGATGCCGATCGTGCGCGAGAGCTTCTGCGACAGGCCCCAGCCGGGCATCACCCCGACCCGGGCATGGGTGTCGGCGAAGCGCGCTGCGGTCGAGGCGACGACGACGTCGCCCGCGAGCGCGAGCTCGAAGCCGCCGGTGATCGCGGGACCATTGACCGCGACGATGACCGGGCCGGAGAACGCGCCGAGCGCGGCGACCGGATCGACCCGCGGATCGCGCGTGCCCACGCTCGAGCCGGCCGTGCCCGCGCCGAGTTCCTTCAGGTCGAGGCCCGCGCAGAAGGCGCGGCCGGCACCGGTGAGCACCAGCACGCGCACGCCGGGATCGGCCTCGAGTTCGGCGACGGTTTCGGCGAGGACGCGTCGCAGCTCGGCCGACAGGGCGTTCATCACCTCGGGCCGGTTGAGCGTCAGCACGGCGCAGCCGTCGAACGGACGATCGACGATCAGCACGGGTTGGGTCATCCAGGGTCTCCAGGGTGCGCGCCGCGGGCGGGCGCTCGCACGATTCGGGGGCTCGCGCCACGGCCTTGCAGTGGCACCAGACGACCGATCTTAGCCTAAAGCCCGGCCGCTTCGCTCACCCTCGGCGAGCGCCTCGCGATGGCCCGCGGCTGCGCCCCCTGGCGGGGAGGTGTCGGGCGCGGCCCGCCTCAGCCCCGGTTGGCCAGCATCGCCTTCAGCGCGCCGAGCTTTCCGCGCGCCGCCTCGGCGCTCACCGTGGCGCGCGACGGGGGCATGGCCTCCAGCCGCATCTCGGCGATGAAGCGCGACGGCATCTGCAGCAGCTTGTCGCGACCGCGCTTGCGGGTGCGGCACCAGGTGAGGGTGAGGCTGCGCTGCGCGCGCGTGACGGCGACGTACATGAGCCGCCGTTCCTCCTCGATGCGACGCGCCCGGACCTCGTCCGATGGTGCCTCGCCGGCACTCGCCGCCTCCGCTTCCGCCACCACCTCGTCGGCGGACAGGCCCCCATGGTGCGGCATCACGCCCTCCTCGCAGCCGACCAGGAAGACGTGCGGATACTCGAGCCCCTTCGCCGCGTGGATCGTGCTCATGCGCACGACATCGCCATCCTCGCGGCGGCCGTCGAGCTGTGTGAGCAGTGCGATCGTCTGCGAGAGCGCCACGAGGTCGGCCTCGTCCTTCTCGGCGCGCTTCTTCAGCCAGTCGCCGAAGTCGCAGACGTTCTGCCAGCGCGAGGCGGCGACCTTCTCGTCATTGTTGTCGTAGAGGTAGTCGCGATAGCCGATGGCCGAGAGCAGATGGTCGAAGAGCTCGCCCGCGGGTTCCCTGGGCGCCCGCTCCTGCATCCGGTTGACGAAGGCGCCGAACTCGCGCAGGTCGGCGAGCTGTCTTGCGCCGACGCGGGACTCGAAGCCGGTCTCGAAGAGCGCCTCGAACATCGAGACGCGGCGCTCGCCCGCATAGCTGCCGAGCGCGGCGAGGGTCGCGTTCCCGATGCCGCGGCGTGGCGTGGTGATCGCGCGGATGAACGCGGGATCGTCGTCCTCGTTCGCGAGCAGGCGCAGGTAGGCGATCAGGTCGCGGATCTCGGCGCGCTCGAAGAAGCTCTGGCCGCCCGACAGGGCGTAGGGGATGTTCTCCTTGCGCAGCGCCTGCTCGATCACGCGCGCCTGGTGGTTGCCCCGGTAGAGGATGGCGAAGTCGGAGAACGCGGCCCGGCGCTCGAACTTCATCGCCTGCAGGCGCATCACGACGGTCTCGGCCTCGGCCTCCTCGTCGTCGCAGGGCACGACGTGGATCGGGTCCCCGACGCCCAGCTCGGACCACAGCTTCTTCGGGTGGAGCTTGGGGTTGTGGTCGATGAGGCGGTTGGCGGCGGCGAGGATGGTCGCGCTCGAGCGATAGTTCTGCTCGAGCTTGATGACCTTGAGGTGGGGGAAATCGGCCGAGAGCCGGTTCAGGTTCTCCAGGGTCGCCCCGCGCCAGCCGTAGATGGACTGGTCGTCGTCGCCCACGGCGGTGAACGCCGCGCGCGGCCCGACGAGGCGCTTGAGGAGCTCGTACTGGCAGGCGTTGGTGTCCTGGTACTCGTCCACGAGGAGGTAGCGCAGGCGCTCCCGCCAGCGCCGGGCCACGTCCTCGTGTTCGTCGAGCAGGCGCAGCGGCAGGCGGATCAGGTCGTCGAAGTCCACCGCCTGGTAGGCCTCCAGCGTCGCGGCGTAGTCGCGGTAGGCCCGCGCGATCGCGTACTCGTCCGGGTCGGCGGCACTGGCGGCCGCCTCGTCCGGATCCACCAGGCCGTTCTTCCAGAGCGAGATGCGCGCCATCGCCTGGCGCACGAGCTTGCGGTCGGTGGTCCCCAGCAGCTGCAGGACGATCCCGGCCGCATCGTCGGCATCGAGGATCGAGAAGTTGCGCTTGAGCCCCAGGGCGTGGCCGTCCGCCCGCAGCATCCGCACGCCGAGCGAATGGAAGGTGCACACCACGGGCCGGTCGTCCGGCCGCAGCTTCGGCAGCATCGGCTCGAGCCGTTCGGCCATCTCGCCGGCCGCCTTGTTGGTGAAGGTGATCGCGCCGATCGCGCGCGGCTCCATGCCTGCGGCGATGAGATGCTGGATCTTGTGCGTGATGACCCGCGTCTTGCCGCTGCCCGCGCCGGCGATCACGAGGCAGGGCCCGTCGAGGTAGCGGACCGCCTCGCGCTGGGGCGGGTTCAGGAGCGAGAGGTCGGCGCGCATGGGACGGCGATTCTAGCAAGCCGGCCGGGAAGCGAAGGGAGAAGCGCGAGCCCTTTCGGGCACGGGCACGGGCCTTGCGGAGTGACGAGGAATTTCGACGATGTGAGCGCCCGCTGACACTGGCGCCGCTCGGCGCTTGTGACATCCAACTTTAAGTCTAAGCCTTAAGACGATGTTGTCTAAGCGCTTTCATCGCTTCTTCACAGAAGCTGTGGATAAAGCTGTGAACAGCGAGCCCGAGATCGCGTCAAATCGGGCGACACGGTCCAATGCCTAATTTTTAGGCAATCCATAAGCTCCGAAAAATCAAGGATTTAGGGAACCCGAGGGCGCCCCAGGGCCGTCGTGCGGGGGTTCCCGCGACGCTTCGCTGCATGTGCACAACCGTGCGATCGGCCGGAATTCGGCGGAGTTTTTTCTCGTTCGTCAAGTGCTCGGAATCGTGAGAAATCTCACATAGCGACTACTCACTTCGTGCCTTTCGGGTAGGCAGGAGCGCCGCGCATCAGATTTCCGAGGGATCCACTTCGAGCTGCCAGCGCGCCCGTCCCCCCAGGCCTTCGAGCACAGGCTGCCATACCGCCAGGGCCCGATGCAGCGCGGGGCGGGATCCCGACTCCACCAGCAGCTGGGCACGCTCGCGCCCGGCCAGGCGCGCGAGCGGCATGGGCACGGGGTCGAAGCAGCGGACCTGCGCGCCGAGGTCCGGTCGCTCGGCGAGGATGGCGAGCAGCGCCTCGCGCGCGGCGCCGAGCAGGCCGAGGGCATCGCCGGCCGTCGCGGCCTCCGCGCGCAGGAGCGCCTGGTAGCCGAAAGGAGGCAGGCCGGCGTCCCGGCGCTCCGCGAGCAGGCGATCGGCGAATCCTTCGAAGTCGTGCGCGGCCAGCGCCGCGAAAAGCGGCTCGCCGGGAAACCGCGTCTGCACGATCACCCGCCCGTCGTGGGCGAAGCGGCCGGCCCGGCCCGCCACCTGCATGAGGGTCGCGAACAGGCGTTCCGGCGCCCGGAAATCCGCCGCGAACAGCGCCCCGTCCGGGTCGGCCACGACGACGAGCCGGAGCCGGCGGAAGTCGTGCCCCTTGGCCAGCATCTGGGTGCCGACAAGGAGATCGACCTCCCCGCCGTGCACCGCGTCGAGCATCGCCTGGGCGGCGCCGCGCCGGCGAGCGACATCGCGGTCCAGCCGCGCGATGCGCGCGCCGGGGAACGACTGCGCCAGCGCCTCCTCGAGTCGCTGGGTCCCGCGGCCGAGGGGCTTCAGGTCGGCGTCGCCGCAGGACGGGCATTCGCGCGGCACGGCCTGCTCGCCGCCGCAATGGTGGCAGACGAGACGAAAGCGGGGCGCACCCGGCCGCGCCGCGCGCCACCGATGGAGCACGCGGTAGGCGCTGCAGTCGCCGCAGCGCGAAAGCCAGCCGCACTGACCGCAGGCGAGCACCGGCGCATAGCCCCGGCGGTTGAGGAAGACCATCGCCTGTCCGCCCGCCGCGAGGACCTCCTCGATGGCCGCCCGCGCGGGCGCGGCGAGCCCGTCCGGCGGCAGGTCGCGCCCGACAGCGACGACATCCACCCTCGGCGTCGGGGCGCCGCTCGCCCGCTCGGGCAGCGACAGCAGGCGATAACGGCCGCTGCGCGCGGCGTGCCAGGTTTCCGCGCACGGGGTCGCCGAACCGAGGACCACCGGGATCGCGCGCTGGCGGGCGAGCATGACGGCGAGGTCGCGCGCCGAGTAGTGCACGCCCTCCTGCTGCTTGTAGGACGGATCGTGCTCCTCGTCCACGACGATGCCCGCCAGCCCGGGAACGGGCGCGAGCACCGAGAGCCGCGTGCCGACGAGGATGCGCGCCCGGCCGTCCGCCACCGCGAGCCAGTTGGCCGCGCGCTCGCCCTCGGGCAGGCCGCTGTGCAGGACGGCGATCGGCTCGCGCGGAAAGCGCCGCCGGATGCGATCGGCGAGCTGGGGGGTGAGCGCGATCTCGGGGACCAGCACCAGGACCTGCGCGGTCGGGCTGGTGGCGAGGCACCGCTCCATGAAGCGCAGGTAGACCTCGGTCTTGCCGCTCCCCGTCACGCCATGCAGCAGGAAGGCTTCGAACCCGTCCGAGCGCTCGATCGCCGCGAGCGCCGCCGCCTGCGCGGGCGTGAGGGCGGGCGGATCGTCGGGCACGGCCCCCGGAGAGGCCCCGTCCCCCGCCGCGAATCCGCCCCCCGGCGCCGGGAAGCGGCGGCGCGCGCGGGCGAAGACGGACTCCTTGCGTGCCCGGGCCGACGGCGGGGTGCGCAGCAGCTTCGGCACCGCGGGCATCATCACCTCGCCCGGATGGCGGTGGTAGTAGCGCGCCGCGAAGTCGACCAGCTCGAGCCATCCGGGCGGCGCCGGCGGCGCCTCGTCGAGGCGGCCCACGATGGGCCGGATGCGCTCCGCGGCAACGCCCGGGGAATCCGACAGGCCCATCACGATGCCGACCTTGCGACCTCGCCCCCAGGGCACGACCACCCAGTCGCCGGGGCCCACTGCCACCTCGCGCCGCGGCGGCGCGAGGTAGTCGAACCAGGGCGCGATCGGCACGTCGAGCGCGACCCGGACATACCGGGGCGGGTCGCAGCCGGGGCGGGCATTGCTCCCATCCGGGGGCACGGGATCGCTCGTATCCGCCGTCACCGAGAAATCACTTTAAGTTTGGACAGCAACGGCGCGCAGCCAAAGCGCTATCGCAGTCCATGCACAGGATCTGTGGATAACTTTGTGGAGAAAACTCCGCGGACACCCCAAAGCACAAGGCACCGCCCCGCGTCAAGAGCTTTGCCGAAAAACTGGGCAATCGAAAAATCTTTCCAATTCAGGCACTTGCACGAGGGCGTCCGAAATGCGCGGGGACGCGTGCGAAACGCGCGGGCCAACCCTCGCCGTGTGTACAAGTCGTCGGATTCGCCGCCGCTCCGAGGCTTCGGGACACCATGGAAAGCCGCTCCAGGCCTGGCGAAGCGGCGACCATGAGTGCGTCAGCCGCCGCCGGCGCCCGAACGCTGCGCCCGGCTGTATGCATGGACCTCGTCCACCAGCGCCACGACCGCTTCCGGGTCCGTGAACTGCGAGATCCCGTGTCCCAGGTTGAACACGTGGCCATGGCCCGCGACGGGCGTGCCGTAGCTATCGAGGACACGGCGAGCCTGGCCGCGGACCTGGTCCGGCGTCGCCATCAGGCTCATCGGATCGAGATTGCCCTGCAGCGCCACCCGGTCGCCCACGAGGGCGCGCGCCCGGCCGAGGTTCGCCGTCCAGTCGAGGCCCAGCGCATCGGCGCCGATGCCGGCGAGATCCTCGAGCCACTGGCCGCCACCCTTGGTGAACACGATGACCGGTATCGCGGGATGGTCGCGTCGCACGCGCTCGATCACGCGGCGCATCGGTGCGAGCGACCAGGACTGGAACAGGCCGTCGGCGAGCAGGCCGCCCCAGGTGTCGAAAAGCATCAGCGCCTGCGCGCCGGCGGCGACCTGCGCCGCGAGATAGGCGGCGACCGCGTCCGAGTTGACCTCGAGGACGCGGGCGAGCAGGTCGGGACGGCGATAGAGCATCGTCCGGATGCGGCGGTAGTCGGGCGAGCTGCCGCCCTCGACCATGTAGCAGGCGAGCGTCCAGGGGCTGCCCGAGAAGCCGATGAGCGGAACGCGCCCGCCCAGCGCCCGGCGAATCGTGCGCACCGCGCGCATGACGTAACCGAGGTCGTCCTCGGGATCGGGCACCGTGAGCGCCGCCACCGCAGCCTCGTCCACCACCGGGCGCTCGAAGCGCGGCCCCTCGCCCTCGGCGAAGTACAGGCCGAGCCCCATGGCGTCGGGAATGGTGAGGATGTCGGAGAAGAGGATCGCGGCATCGAGGGGGAAGCGCTCGAGCGGCTGCAGCGTCACCTCGCAGGCGAGCTCGTCGTTGCGGCACAGGTCGAGGAAGCTGCCCGCGCGGGCCCGGGTAGCGCGGTATTCGGGCAGGTAGCGCCCCGCCTGCCGCATCAGCCACACGGGCGTGTACTCGGTGGGCTCGCGCCTGAGCGCGCGCAGGAAGGTGTCGTTCTGCAGGGAGGTGGTCATCGGACGCCCGTTGGCTGGTACGTCCGTATTCTAGGCCGTGGGCGTTCCGCGGCCCCGGTCAGCGTCGGATCGCCTCGTTCCCGTGCCGGTCGCCCGCTTCCCCGGAAGGCTCCAGCCGGGGAACGGGCACGCCGAAGGCGTTGTCGGCCACCGTCGAGAGCCGGATGCCGTTCCCGCCGCCGCGCAGGCGGCCGAGGCCGAGACCGTTCCCCTGCAGCCGCGAGGCGCGTGCCGGGGCGGGCTCGAGCGACGCGCGCGACTCGTCGTGCCGATCCGGCAGGCCGACGCCGCGTCCGGGCGCGGACTCCCCGGCCGGCCCTGCCGCCGTGGCGAACGGCGCGGCCAGGGCCACGACGATGGCAAGCGCATGGATCGATCGCATCCCGACCTCCGGACGGAAACGGCCCCTGCGACCCGCCGCAGGGGGAGGCGTTTCCTTCGATCATCCGCCGCCGCCGGCACGGCGCCGGCGCAGGGCGCGCGGCCGGTGGCGGGTTGCCGACGGGCGGCGCCCGCCGCGCCGGCCGGCTGTCGGGCAGGCGCGACACCCGGATTGGGGGCGAATCGGCGACGCCAAGGGTGTGAGTACCCGCTATCGCACACGGCGAAGATAGAGGTTGTTCGCGACCAGCGCGGCGATGACCATGGCGGCGCCCACGATCTCGGCCGGCAGGGGCCGGTAACCCTGGGCGAAACCGATCGCGAAGGTGACGACCGGGATCAGGTTGGAGAAGAGCATCGCGTGCAACGCGCCGATCCGCGCGGTCGCGAGGTTCCAGAGGATCATCGAGGCCAGCACGCCGAAGAACGACAGGAAGAGCAGGTGGGGCAGCGCCGCGAGCCACTGGCCGGGGCCCGGCGTCTCGACGATGCCGGCCGTCGACAGCACCGTCACCAGTACGCAGCTGCCCAGCGCGCCCGACACCACGGTGCAGGTGGTGAAGCGCAGGCTGGACCAGCCGACGAAGGTGGGGTTGCCCAGGGTGTAGGCGACCCAGCACAGGGAGCCGCCGACGATCATCAGGACGCCCACCAGTTCCATCCCGGCCGGCGCCAGGGACGGGTTCCAGCGCGTGATGACGGTGATCGCGCCGAAGAAGGCGAAGATCACGCAGGCCAGCGTGAACCGGGCGGGCCGGCGGCCGAAAACGAGCCAGCCGGCGAGCGCCGTGGTGGCGGGCTGCGTCGCCACGATGACCGCCACCACCTCGGGCCGGGTGAACGTAAGCCCGCCCAGCACCAACGCGGGCGAACAGCACATCCCGACGACGCCGAGCAGCCCGGCGCGCGCGGCGCGGCGGTCCATGCGCAGCGCGCTGCGCCCCTCCCGCCAGAGCAGCGCGACGACCAGGACCAGCGTCGGCGCCGCGTAGCGGAAGAGGGTCCCGTGGAAGGCGTCCACCCAGGCGAAGCTCGCCTTCGCGACCGGGAACTGGATCCCCCAGATCAACGTCGCGGCGAACGCGAACAGCGCACCGCCGCCCGCCTTGCTCGAGCCGGCCGGCCCGGACATGCGACATCCCCCGAAGCAAAGGCGCGAGTATGGCAGAGGCCCGCTTCGGCTAGCATCGTCGCTCGGGGCGGGCACGCGCCCAGGCGATCGATCGACGGGCGGCAGGGAGGACACGATGGCGACGGACGGGAGCGCGACGGGAACCGCGGGCACGGGCGCGCAAGCGAGGACGGCGATCGACGACGCGCGACCGATGCCGGTATCGGCGGCGGCGCTCGCCACCTTCCTCTGCTGCCTCTGGGGCCTCGGCCAGGTCGCGATCAAGGTGGCCAATGCCGGCATTTCGCCGATCCTGCACGCCGGCCTGCGATCGGTGGGTGCGACGGCGCTGCTGCTCGGCTGGATCGGGTTGCGCGGCATCCCCGTGTTCCGTCGGGACGGCACGCTGCCGGCCGGCATCCTCGCCGGCGTCCTGTTCGGCACCGAGTTCATCTGCATCTATATCGGGATGAACTTCACGGAGGTCGCTCGCGCCACCCTGATGATCTACTGCGCGCCCTTCTTCGTCGCGGCGCTCGCGCACTGGCTCGTGCCCAACGATCGGCTCACGCCCGCGCGGTCGATCGGGCTGGTCGCGGCATTCGCGGGGGTGGTGGCCGCGTTCGGCGATCGCGTCGCCGCGCCGGATGCCGCGGGGCTCGTCGGCGACCTGCTGTGCATGCTGGGGGCGTTCTTCTGGGGCGCGACGACCATCGTGATCAAGACCACGCGCCTGCGCGGCGCGCTGCCGGAGAAGAACCTGCTCTACCAGCTGGGCGTGTCGGCCGTGATGCTGGTGGCGGCCTCCATGCTCGTGGGCGAGCCCGGGCTGTTCGCGCCGTCGCCGCTCGTGTGGACGGCGCTCGCCTACACGACGATCGTCGTCGCCGGCTCGTCCTACCTCGCCTGGTTCTGGCTGGTGTCGCGCTACCGCGCGACCACGCTGCATGCGTTCACCTTCCTCACACCGGTCGCGGGCGTCTTCTTTGCCCACCTGCTGCTCGGCGAACCGATCACGCCGGGCCTCGGCATCGGGCTCGTCCTGATTGCCGCCGGCATCGTGCTCGTCAACCGGGAACCGAAGGCGAAGGCGGGCTAAGGGCGCGCCACGGCCGCGACGAACGCGGGCGGCGCCGGGCGCGGTGTTCGCGCTTCAGCCGCTGCGCATGCGGGCGGCCTTCACGATGGCGATGGCGACGAGCGGCACGACGAGCGAGAGCACGGTCACCACGATGAGGAGCTCGCCCAGCTGGCTGTAGTCGGCCGCCACCTTGACCACGCCTGTCTCCGGCTCGCGCACCTCGCGGCTGACGACGTAGATGCGGTTCAGGTAGCGCGTTCCGAGCTGCGAGGCCGACAGCGCCAGGTTGGTGAACGAGGCCATGACCGCGAAGAAGGTCGCCTTGAGCCTTGCCGGCGCGGAGTTGGCGATCCAGGCGAGCATCGGCACCATCGCGATCTGGCCGAGCGGCGACTCGAGCGCGGTGTCGATGACGGCGATGAAGCGGGCATCCACGATCCCGCCGGTGCGCGCGGCGGTCCACTCGTGCAGGCCGTAGTACATGCCCACGATGGGAAGGCTCAGCAGGAAGCCGGCGACGCTGAGCACGGCCACCACGGTGTAGATGGAGCGCTCGGCCATGAAGCGCCGGAAGACGAACAGGCCCACGAGCGTGAGGCTCGCCGCGATCAGCGAAAGCTCCGAGAGGAACTGCTGGTCGAAGCCGAGCACGTCGATCTGCCACCAGGTCGCGCCGGCGCCGGGCCCGGGCAGCGCCCGGAAGACGAAGATCACGATCGCGGTGCCGATGAGCGTGCGCCGTGCGTCCCGTGTGAGCTCGCGCGTGAGGCGCGCGATCAGGAAGATGACGATGGCCATCGAGGCGGCGAAGATGATCTCCTGCCCCCAGCGCGCGAGGAAGGGGGCATCGGAGAGCCCGACGCCCAGCGACACCGCCGCGAACAGCAGGCCGCCGCCCAGGATCCACCAGTTCACCGCGGGCGCCTCGTCGTGCACCGCGACCAGGCGCATCGCCTCCTCGCGCGAATGGCCGCTCGACATGAGCGCGGCGATGCGCCGCCTGCGCAGCCAGGACGCGAGCACGACGCCGGCGACCGACACCGCGGGGATGAGGAGCGCGAGCTCGTACACGCGCACGTAGACCGCCGCCTGCTCGGGCGGGGGCAGCAGCTGCACCCCGCGCAGCATGACCACGTTGACGAGCGCCACCAGGAGGCTGCCGCCGATGATGGCCACGCGACCGAGCGTCTGCATCGTCGTGTGCATCGACCGGCGCTGGGCCTCGGGCACCGGGCTGCCGTCGCTGCGCACGAGGGGCACCGCCTCGACCGTCATGGCGTCCGCGACGACGTCCTGGGTCACGTAGCCGACCGGCGCGAGCAGGGCCGCGAGCACGTACCAGGCCTCGGCGCTCGCATAGCGGCGCATCGCCTCGGGCTCGGCGAGCAGGCCGATCATGATGAGCAGGCTGGCGGCGATCAGGCTGGCGCCGAGATAGACGAGGCCCGACTTGTAGCGCCACAGGAGGTCCACGAGGTGGCCGAGCGGCATCTTCAGCGCCCAGGGCAGGCCGGCCCAGAAGCCGAGCGCGGCGAGGAACTCCGCGCTGAGGCCGAGGTAGTCCTTCACGAAGAAGGTGCCCACGATCGAGGTCAGGCCGGAGATGCCCGCCGCGACGTACACCATCAGCGGCGGCATGAAGCTCCAGCGGAACTCGCGCGCGAGGGACAGGAAGATTCGGTCGAGCCAGCCTTTCATCCGGGCGCCGGTGTGCGGGATGCACGATGATAGCCGCGGGAACGACTGCGCCCGTGCGGGCCGGCCTCCCATGACGGATAATGCGGATTCCGCGACACGCCCCCGGCTCGAGGGGCGAGACAGGCCGCGCGGAAGGCGCAGGCCGCAAGATCCAGGAGACGGTTCATGGCAATCACGGTACTACCCTGCTCGGAGCGCTTCGTCGCCGAGGTCGGCGGTGTCGACCTGTCCCGGCCGCTGTCGCCCGAGGACGAGCGGGAGATCCGCGCGGCTTTCGCGCACTACGCGGTGCTCGTCTTCCCGGGCCAGGCGCTGGACGAGGAACAGCACCTGGCCTTCACGGGCCTGTTCGGCCCGCACGAGAAGACCATCAGCGTCCACCGCAAGGACCAGGCGCTGCGGCATCGCCCGGAGATTGCCGACATCTCCAACCTCACCGTCGAGAACCGGATCTGGGGCGCCGACAGCCGTCGTCGCATGTTCCAGCTCGGCAACCGGCTCTGGCATACCGACAGCTCCTTCCGGCACGTGCCCGGCTACGCGTCGGCACTCTATGCGCAGTCGGTGGCGCCCATCGGCGGCCACACCCAGCTCGCCGACATGCGCGCCGCCTGGGACGCCCTGCCGGCCGCGGAGAAGGCACGGCTCGCGCCGCTCGTCGCCGAACACTCGATCTTCCATTCGCGGGCGCGGCTGGGCTTCACGAACTTCGACGAGGAAGAACGCGCATCGCTGCCGCCCGTGCTGCAGCGGCTGGTGCGCAGGATCCCCGAGAGCGGTCGCACGAGCCTGTACCTCGCGTCCCACATCGGCCGCATCGTCGGGATGGACGACGGCGAGGCGCGCGAGCTGGTCGATCGCCTCATGGCCTTCGCCACGCAGCCGCAGTTCGTGCACACGCATCGCTGGCGCGTCGGCGACCTCGTCATCTGGGACAACCGCTGCACCATGCACCGGGGCACCGACTTCGACGACCTGCGCTGGACGCGCGACATGCGACGCTCGACCGTCTCCGACGTGGGCAACACCTGCGAGCAGGACATCGGCGTGGATGCCGCGCAGCTGCAGGCGGAGGCGTCATGACGGGGCCGGCCGGGCCCGTCGAGGAGATCCTCGAGCCGGAACTGCCCATCGTCGATCCCCACCACCACCTCTGGGACCGTCGTGCCGCGTTGGCCGCGGCCGGGGACGATCCGGCGAGGCGCCACGGCTTCCTGCGGGTGATCGACATGGCCGCCCGGTACCTGCTCGACGAGCTGCTGGAGGACACCGGCAGCGGCCACAACGTGGTCGCGACCGTTTTCGTCGAATGCCGCTCGATGTGGCGCAAGGACGGGCCGCCCGCGCTGCGGCCGGTCGGGGAGACCGATTTCGTCAATGGCGTGGCGGCGATGTGCGCGAGCGGCACCTATGGTCCCACCCGCGCCTGCGCGGGCATCGTGAGCCATGCCGACCTGCGCCTGCCGCCCGACACCGTGGACCGGGTGCTCGAGGCCCACATCGCCGCGGGCGGCGGACGCTTTCGCGGCATCCGTCACAGCGCCTCCTGGCACGACGATCCCGAGGTGCTGGGCCCGCTCCACGGCCGCGCGCCGGAGGGCCTCTACCGCAGCCCCGAGTTCCGCGCAGGTTTCGCGCGGCTCGCAGCGCACGGACTGTCCTTCGACGCCTGGGTGCTCGAGCCGCAGATCCCCGAGGTGACCGAGCTCGCGCGCGCGTTCCCCGACACGCCGATCGTGCTCGACCATGTCGGCACCCCCCTCGGCATCGGCCGCCACGCCGGCCGTCGCGAGGAACGCTTCGACACCTGGCGCCGGAGCATTCGCGAGCTCGCCCAATGCCCCAACGTGCACGTCAAGCTGGGCGGGCTGGCGATGGTGTTCTGCGGCTTCCCGTCGTTCCTGTCGGAGCCGCCCGCCTCGTCGGAGCAGCTCGCGCGGGAGTGGCGCCCGTACATCGACGAGTGCATCGACGCCTTCGGCGCCTCGCGCTGCATGTTCGAGAGCAACTTCCCGGTCGATCTCGGCAGCTGCGGCTACGCGGTGCTCTGGAACGCGTTCAAGCGCATCGCCGCCGGGTGCAGCGCGCAGGAGAAGCGCGAACTCTTCGCGGGAACGGCCGCGCGCTTCTACCGGCTGGCGCTGCCGGTCGCCTGACGCCACCGGTCCGGGGGCGCGGCGGGGCAGGGTTCCGCCCGGCCCTCCGATCGACGCGACCGAGGCTCCTCCCGGGCTGTACCGCCGTCGGATCCTTGCGGTACATTCCCGAAAAAAGAGTCGAGGGGGCTCGCCGTGGAATCACTTCGCGTTTCCGTTCGTCGCTGGCGTGGGCTGCTGTTCCTCGCGCCGCTCGTCTGGCTCTTCTCGATCGGCCTCGCGCATGCCGACGACAGGTTCGACATCGTCGGGCTGCGGCTGGGCATGACGCCCGAGCAGGCGCGCCAGGCGCTGCTCACGCACGGCGTCGAGGAAGCGAGGATCGTCGAGCAGCGCGGGGCCTTCACCTACAGCGACGGCATGGAGAGCCTCCAGACGAAGGACTTCGTGCGGAAGATCAGCGGGGGTTTGCGCGCCTTCGTCGATGGCAAGGAGCGCTCCGACAGCCTCGTCGTCCACTTTTCCCCGCCGCCCGAGGGTGGACGCGTCGTCGCGATCTGGCGGCTCATCGAGAACCAGGCCGACCCCCTGACCGGGGACGAGTTCCGGAACGCCCTGGTCGGGAAGTACGGCGAGCCGCTCGAGAGGGACGCCCACGCGCTGCGCTGGCTTTTCGGCCCGGGATCGCAGAACTGCGCGGGAGGGTACGGGTATACGGAGAAGACCAGCATGGTGCGCTCGGTCTACCGCTCGGCAGGGAACCGGATCTACCTGGACCAGTTCAACAACCGGAAGGTGAAGAGCCTGGACGACTGCGCCAACACCTTGCAGTACACGGTCCGCGCCCTGTCCGACCGTCCCGCGAAGTGGGTCGAGGCGATCATGGTGGATGTCCAGGGAGCGGTGAAGGCCGAGCAGGCGGCCAACGCCTGGGTGGCGAGCCTGGCGGCCGAGGCGGTGGCCAGGCGCAAGGGACAGGGGAAGGGCCCGAAGCTGTAGGGCCTGGCACGAGCCTCCGGAACGAAAAAACGCGCGGCTTGCGACCGCGCGTTTTCGTCTCTACCGGGCCGGGGCCCGGTGGCCAATCCGCCTTAGATGGGGCGGATCCGGCTCGCCTGCTGGCCCTTGCGACCCTGCGTGACTTCGAACTCGACCCGCTGGTTCTCGGTCAGGGTCTTGAAGCCCGAACCCTGGATTTCGCTGAAATGCGCGAAGAGGTCGTCACCGCCGCCGTCGGGGGTGATGAAGCCGAAGCCCTTGGATTCGTTGAACCATTTGACGGTTCCGGTCTGATTAGCCATTCGTTTGATTCCTTGAAACAGAAAAATTGATGATTGACCCGCGGGCGCGAAATGTCCGCGGGCCGCATAGCCTCAAGGGAATGTAACGAAGGGGTTTGACCGATATGACGCCCGGAGGGCGCTTTGACGAAACCGCTGGTGTACAAGGTACCGATGACGCATTTGCAACGCCAGTATACGCGATGCGCGTCGATCGTGGGAATTTATTTTTCGTGGGGGTATTTGCCACGGCTGGGCCGACCGACGGTCGGTGGCCCGGATGGCGGGGCGCGGCGGGCGGGGGCGGCCGGCGCGCGTGCCGGCGCCCCTGGGCGCCTGTGCTAGCTGCGGCCGGTGCCGCGGCGCAGCTTGCGGATGGCGGCGATCTGGGCGATCGCGGCGGCCAGTTCGGCCTGCGCCTTGGCGTAGTCGATGTCGGCGGTGCGATTGGCGAGCGCCTCCTCGGCCTCGCGCTTGGCCTGCTCGGCCTTGGCCTCGTCGAGGTCGGCGCCGCGGATGGCCGTGTCGGCCAGCACCGTGACCCGGTTCGGCTGGACCTCGAGGATGCCGCCGGCGACGAAGACGAACTCTTCCTCGCCGGTGCCGGCCTGCTTGATCCGCACCGCGCCGGGGCGGATGCGGGTGATCAGCGGGGTGTGCTGGGGATAGATCCCCAGCTCGCCCGCCTCGCCCGGCAGCGCGACGAACTCGGCCTCGCCCTCGAAGATCGAGGTCTCGGCGCTGACGACGTCGACGTGAATCGTGTTTGCCATTGCTTGTCCCGTTGCGACCGTCGCGGGCCGGTGCGAGGCCCCGGCCCGCGCGCCGGTCTTACTTGAGGGTCTTGGCCTTCTCGAAGGCTTCGTCGATCGTGCCGACCATGTAGAAGGCCTGCTCGGGCAGCGCGTCGCACTCGCCGTCCACGATCATCTTGAAGCCGCGGATCGTCTCGGCCAGCGGGACGATCTTGCCCGGCGAGCCGGTGAAGACCTCGGCCACGTTGAAGGGCTGCGACAGGAAGCGCTGGATCTTGCGCGCGCGGGCAACCGCCTGCTTGTCCTCGGGGGAGAGCTCGTCCATGCCGAGAATCGCGATGATGTCGCGCAGCTCCTTGTAGCGCTGCAGCGTCGCCTGCACCCGGCGGGTGGTCTGGTAGTGCTCCTCGCCGATGATGTTCGGGTCGAGCTGGCGCGAGGTGGAGTCGAGCGGATCGACGGCCGGGTAGATGCCCAGCGAGGCGATGTCCCGCGACAGCACCACGGTGGCGTCCAGGTGGCCGAAGGTCGTGGCCGGCGACGGGTCGGTCAGGTCGTCCGCCGGCACGTACACGGCCTGGATCGAGGTGATCGAGCCGACCTTGGTGGACGTGATCCGCTCCTGCAGGCGGCCCATCTCCTCGGCCAGCGTGGGCTGGTAACCCACCGCCGAAGGCATCCGGCCGAGCAGCGCCGAAACCTCGGTACCCGCCAGCGTGTAGCGGTAGATGTTGTCGATGAACAGCAGGATGTCGCGGCCCTCGTCGCGGAACTTCTCGGCCATGGTCAGGCCGGTGAGGGCCACGCGCAGGCGGTTGCCCGGGGGCTCGTTCATCTGGCCGAACACCATCGCGACCTTGTCGAGCACCTTCGACTCCTCCATCTCGTGGTAGAAGTCGTTCCCCTCGCGGGTGCGCTCGCCCACGCCGGCAAAGACCGAGTAGCCGCCGTAGCTCTTCGCGATGTTGTTGATGAGCTCCATCATGTTGACGGTCTTGCCGACGCCGGCGCCGCCGAACAGGCCGATCTTGCCGCCCTTGGCGAAGGGGCAGATCAGGTCGATGACCTTGATCCCCGTGGGCAGGAGTTCGACCGAGGGGGAGAGCTCGTCGAACTTCGGCGCCTGCTGGTGGATCTCGCGGCGCTCCTCGGTCTCGATCGGGCCGGCCTCGTCGATGGGGCGGCCCAGCACGTCCATGATGCGGCCCAGCGTGGCGGTGCCCACGGGCACCTTGATGCCGGCGCCGGTGTTGGTGACCGGCATGCCGCGGCGCAGGCCGTCCGACGAGCCCATCGCGATCGTGCGCACGACGCCGTCGCCGAGCTGCTGCTGCACCTCGAAGGTCAGGCCCTTCTCCGCCAGCGAGTCGCCGGTGTCGGCGAGGACGAGCGCGTCGTAGACCTTGGGCATCGCGTCGCGCGGAAACTGGATGTCGACGACCGCGCCGATGCACTGAACGATTTGACCCTGTGCCATGTTTCGCTTCCTGTTCCTTGGATTCTGTTCGGGCGGATCAGACCGCCGCGGCGCCGCCGACGATCTCCGAGAGCTCCTGGGTGATCGCGGCCTGGCGGGCCTTGTTGTACGAGAGCTGGAGGTCGTCGATGACCTTCTTGGCGTTGTCGGACGCCGCCTTCATCGCGACCATGCGCGCCGACTGCTCGGAGGCCATGTTCTCGGCCACCGCCTGGTAGATGATCGCCTCGACGTAGCGCACGAGGAGCTCGTCGAGCACCGACTGCGCGTCCGGCTCGTAGATGTAGTCCCAGGTGTACTCGCGGGACTCCTCGCGCAGCTTCTCGGGCGAAAGCGGCAGCAGCTGCTCGACGACGGGGACCTGCGACATCGTGTTGATGAAGCGGGTGTAGGCCAGGTAGACCGAGTCGATCTCGCCCTTGGCGTAGGCGTCGAGCTGGATCTTGATCGGGCCGATCAGGCGCTCGAGGTGGGGCGTGTCGCCGAGCTGGACGGCATGCGAGACGATCGGGGCGCCGATCCGCGACAGGAAGCCGAAGCCCTTGTTGCCGATGGCGGTGGTGCGCACCGACACGCCGCGCTCCTCGAGCTCGCGAAGCTTGCTCGTGACCACGCGCAGGATGTTGGTGTTCAGGCCCCCGCACAGGCCCTTGTCGGTGGTGACCACGATCACGCCGGCGTTCTTTTCCTCGCGGCGGATGAGGTAGGGATGCCGATACTCCGGGTTCGCCTGCGCGAGGTGGGCCGCGATGTTGCGCACCTTGTCGCCGTACGGGCGGGCGGCGCGCATGCGGTCCTGCGCCTTGCGCATCTTGGACGCGGAGACCATCTCCATCGCCTTGGTGATCTTTCGCGTGTTCTGCACGCTCTTGATCTTGGTCCTGATCTCTTTCGAGCCAGCCATGTGTCGCTACCCTCTAGGGACAGGCCCGGCGGGGTCGCCGCCGGGTCCGGTCGTCAGTACGCGCCGGTCTTCTTGAAGTCCTTGAGGACTTCGTGCAACTGGGCCTCGACTTCCTTCGTGAACTTCGCGTTCTGCTCGATCTCTTTGATCAGCGACTCGTACTTCGAGCGGGTGAAGTCGCGCAGCGAGCGCTCGGCCTCGAGCGCGCGGCCGACGTCGATGTCGTCGAAGTACCCGTTGTTCACGGCGAACAGCGTGAGCGCCATCTCCCAGACCGCGAGCGGCTGGTATTGGGGCTGCTTCATGAGTTCGGTGACCATGCGGCCGCGCTCGAGCTGCTTGCGGGTGGCCTCGTCGAGGTCGGACGCGAACTGCGCGAACGCCGCCAGCTCGCGATACTGGGCAAGGGCGAGACGCACGCCGCCGCCCAGCTTCTTGATGATGTCGGTCTGGGCCGCGCCACCCACGCGCGACACCGAGATGCCCGCGTTGATGGCGGGCCGGATGCCGGCGTTGAAGAGGTCGGTCTCGAGGAAGATCTGGCCGTCGGTAATCGAGATGACGTTGGTCGGGACGAACGCCGAGACGTCGCCCGCCTGGGTCTCGATGATCGGGAGCGCGGTGAGCGAACCGGTCTTGCCCTTGACCTCGCCCTTGGTGAACTTCTCGACGTAGGCGGCATTGACGCGCGCGGCGCGCTCGAGCAGGCGCGAGTGCAGGTAGAACACGTCGCCGGGATAGGCTTCGCGGCCCGGCGGGCGACGCAGCAGCAGCGACACCTGGCGATATGCCCACGCCTGCTTGGTCAGGTCGTCGTAGATGATCAGGGCATCCTCGCCGCGGTCGCGGAAGTACTCGCCCATGGTGCAGCCGGCGTACGGGGCGATGTACTGCATCGCGGCCGAGTCGGAGGCGGTGGCGGCGACGACGATGGTGTATTCCATCGCCCCGTGCTCCTCGAGCTTGCGCACGACGTTCGCGATGGTCGAGGCCTTCTGGCCGATCGCGACATAGACGCAGGTGAGGTTCTTGCCCTTCTGGTTGATGATCGTATCGACCGCGACGGCCGTCTTGCCGGTCTGGCGGTCGCCGATGATCAGCTCACGCTGGCCGCGGCCGATCGGCACCATGGAGTCGATCGCCTTCAGGCCGGTCTGGACCGGCTCCGACACCGACTGGCGCTCGATCACGCCCGGGGCGACCTTCTCGATGACGTCGGTCAGCTTGGCGTTGATCGGGCCCTTGCCGTCGATGGGCTGGCCCAGGGAGTTGACGACGCGGCCCTTGAGCTCGGGGCCGATCGGCACCTCGAGGATTCGGCCGGTGGCCTTGACCACGTCGCCTTCGGAGATGTGGGTGTACTCGCCCAGGACCACCGCGCCGACGGAATCACGCTCGAGGTTGAGCGCGAGGCCGAAGGTGTCGCCGGGGAACTCGATCATCTCGCCCTGCATCACGTCCGAAAGGCCGTGGATGCGGCAGATGCCGTCGGTCACCGAGACGACGGTGCCCTGGTTGCGGGTGTCCGCGGACACCTCGAGATTCTGGATCTTGCTTTTCAGCAGTTCGCTGATCTCGGCCGGGTTCAGTTGCATGAAATTTCTCCTGCCCTTGCGGACTCAAACCTTGAGCGCGCCGGCGAGCTTCGCGAGCTTGCCGCGCACCGATGCATCCATGACTTCGTCGCCGACGCGGATCGACACCCCGCCGATCAGGTCGGGATCGACCGAGACCGTGGCCTGGACCTTCTGTCCGAAGCGGCTCTCCAGCGTGGCGACGATCTCGCCGAGCTGCTGCTCGGTCAGGGGGTACGCGGAGGTGACGTGCGCCTCCAGCACCCCTTCGTGCGCATGGCGCAGGGACTCGAACTGCGAAGCGATCTCGGGCATGACGGAGAATCGCTCGTTCGCCGCAAGGACCTGCACGAAATTGCGTTGCTCCGGCGTGAGCTCGCCCGCGGCGTCGGCCAGCAGGGCGGCCAGTCGATCGGCGGGCACGTTCGGGTTGCCGATCAGTTCGCGGGCGACATCGGTGCCGACCACCGTGGCCAGGCGCGAGAGCGCGTCCGACCACAAGGGCAGCTGGCCGAGCTCGAGTGCGAGCTTGAACGCGGCTTCCGCGTAGGGGCGTGCGATGGTGAGCGACTCTGCCATTGCCTTACTTGAGCTCGTTCTTCAGGTTTTCGAGCAGCGCGGCGTGGCGCTGCGCATCGATCTCGGTGCGCAGGATCCGCTCGGCGCCGACGACCGCCAGCGCGGCGACCTGTTCGCGCAGCGCGTCCTTCGCACGCTGCGCCGCGAGCCCGGCCTCTTCTTCCGCGGCCTTCTGGGCGGCGGCAATGATGCGGGCCGCCTCGGCGCGGGCCTCCTCGACGATCTGGCCGGCCTGCCTTTCGGCGGCGGCACGAGTGTCGGCGGCACCCTGGCGGGCGGCCTTGAGCTCCTCCTCGACCCGGCGCTCGGCGACCGCGAGGTCGGCCTTGGCCTTGTCGGCGGCGGCCAGGCCGTCGGCGATACGTTTCGCGCGGTCATCCAGCGCCTGGGTGATCGGTGGCCAGACGAACTTGGCCACGAACCACCACAACGCCAGAAAGACCACGATCTGGACGAACAGTGTCGCGTTCAGATTCACGGCAGTCTTCCTGTGAGCTTCTTACGGGAGAGTTCGGTCGCGGCTGCCAGGATCACTGGAAGGGGTTGGCGAACGCGAACATCATCGCGATACCGACGCCGATCAGGAACGCGGCGTCGATCAGGCCCACGAGGAGGAACATCTTGACCTGGAGCTTGTCCATCAGCTCGGGCTGGCGGGCCGCGCCCTCGAGGTATTTACCGCCCATCACGCCGATGCCGATACAGGCGCCCAGCGCACCCAGGCCGATGATCAGACCGCAGGCGATCGCAACAAGAGCAACGTTGGTCATGAAAGACTCCTAGTGAGTTAACTCGATTGGTTGGTGAGGTCGTTGATTGGAAATCAGTGCGCTTCGTGGGCCTGCCCGATGTACACGAGCGCCAGCATCATGAAGATGAACGCCTGCAGCGTGATGATCAGGATGTGGAACGCCGCCCAGATGAAGCCCGAGAACAGGTGCAGGCCGATGCCCCACCAGGTGACCGTGGCGCCGAGCAACGCGATCAGCATGAAGATGAGCTCGCCGGCGAACATGTTGCCGAACAGCCGCATGCCGAGCGAGACGGTCTTCGAGAGATACTCGACGACCTGCAGCGCGAAGTTGAACGGCGCGATCAGGATGCCCTTGCCGAAGGGCGCGCTGAAGAGCTCGTGCACGAAGCCCCCCGGGCGCTTGATCTTGATGCCGTAGTAGATGGACGCGCCGAAGACGACCAGCGACATGGCCATCGGGGCGTTGATGTCGGCGGTGGGCACGGCGCGCATGTAGGCGTGGTGCGGATCGCCGCCGAATGCGGTGTAGATGTGCGTCCAGATCCAGGGGAAGAGATCGACCGGGACCAGGTCGATCGCGTTCATGAGGAAGATCCAGACGAAGCAGACCAGCGCCATGGGCGCGATCATGCGGGTGTCGCCGTGCACGATGGAGCGGGCCTGCTCGTCGACGAACTCGACCACGCTCTCGATGGCGCCGACGAAGCGATTGGGCACGCCGCTGGTGACCTTCTTCGCGGCGGCGCGCAGCAGCCAGGCGGTGATCAGCGCCGTGAGCACCGACCAGAAGACGGTGTCCCAGTTGATGTAGGAGAAATCGACGATGCTCGACTGCGGCTCATGAGCGAAGCTCATGTGGCCTAGGTGGTGGACGATGTACTCGGAGGGAGTTTGACCCTGGGCGCCGGTTGCCATTGTTTCAGTCGATATCCGTCGTCAGTTGTTCGATGCTTCCTGCCTCGCGTGCCAGGCGGCGACGCGCGCTCCCTCTCTCTTCCTGCCCGCCCAGCGGTCGAACCGGTCCACGTTCCGGAAGGCCAGCGCGAAGAGCGTGACCTTCAGGGCCGCAATGAACCCGATCAGCAAAGCGAGCCAGCGGATCTCCTCGCCGTAGCGGATGATCAGGCCGAAGAGCCCGAGCGTCATGCCGACCTTGAGGAATTCACCCAGGAAGAAGACGACCGGATAGGTTTCCGGCGGTCGACCCCTGTGCAACGCCAGCCGCAATGCGAACAAGCCATTCGGCACGATCGCTGCTG
>CAZDYQ010000002.1:0-89492 GCA_964509685.1 uncultured Burkholderiaceae bacterium | reverse complement strand
CGGATCCAGCCGTGGCCGAGGTAGGGCAGCAGCTCCTGGCTCAGCGTCGCATGCTCGCGCCAGATCGGATGGGCCGGTCGCGGCACGCCGAAGCGACGCTGGTCCCCCATCGTGAACTGCGCGATATAGCGCAGGACGCCGCGCGCCATGGGCACTGGCATCTTCAGCCGGGTGGTCATGAAGCGCAGCCAGCGGTCGGTCGGGATGCCCGAGATGTACTTCGGCATGATCCATGCGCTTCGTCGCGTCGAGATGAGGACGCTGCGGGCGCGGCGGGCGAGATCCACCGCGATGTCCACGGCCGAGTTGCCGATGCCGACCACCAGGACCCGCTTGCCGTCGAACGGATCGGCGACCTTGTAGTAATGCGAATGGATCGCTTCCCCGTCGAAGGTGCCCGGGAACTCCGGGAGGCGGGGATGGGTGAGGTGCCCGTTGGCGAGGATCACGTGCCGATAGCGATGCGTGACGCTGGCGCCGCCGTCCCGCGGCGCGACCGTCACGTTCCAGCCGTCGCCATCGGGCGAGACGGCGACGACATCGCTGCGGAAACGGATCGGGCCGCGCAGCCCGAAGCGGTCCGCATAGCGGTCGAAATGCTCGGCGACCTGCTCGTGCGAAAGGTAGTCGGGCAGGTGGTCGGGCACCGGGAAGTCGGGATAGCCGATGCTCTGCCTGCTCGAATCGATATGCAGGCTGCGATAGGCGGACGACGTGCCGCTGTCGTTGTCGTAGCGCCATAGGCCACCGATGTCCGAGCCGCGCTCGTAGCAGTGATAGGCGATGCCCGCCGCGGCCAGCGCCTTGCCGGCCGTCAGCCCGGAAATGCCCGCGCCGACGATGCAGACGTCGGCGATGTCGTTGCCGCGGTTCGACTGCGGATGGTTCATTGCGCCTGTTCCCCTGATTGCCATGCGCGCAGGATGGTATCGAAATCGGGATCGGGATCGAGCGGCGGATCGAAGCGGTAGCTCGTCACGAACTCGCGGGGCCAGCCCTTCAGCACGGCCTCGACGGCGGGATCGGGCTCGATGGAGACCCGGCCGGCCGCATCGGGGCCGGCGACCCGTCCGAGCGCCGCGACGATGTCGCCGACGCTCACCGACAGGCCCGGCTGGTTGACGGACCGGCAGTCGCCGAACTGGGCGGCATCCACGTCGTGCAGCCGGAGCAGGTTGGAGGCCACGCGCTGCACCGACACGACCGGGAAGCGCAGGTCGCGACCCAGCGGCGAGACCGCGGGCCTTCCGAGCATGGGCTCGCGGGCGATCGAGGCGATGATGTCGGAGACCGTCCGGGTGCGGGCGGGGGGACGCAGCAATACCACCGGCAGCCGCAGCGCGCGGCCGTCCACGATGCCCTTGCGGCTGTAGTCGTCGATGAGCAGCTCCGTGACGGCCTTGGCGGTGCCGTAGGAGGTGGCGGGCGTGCGGAACTGGCGGTCGCCCACCGCGTCGGGCAGCGCGCCGCCGAACACGGCGATCGAGCTGGCATAGACGAAGCGCGGGCGCACGCGGGCGCCGCGGCAGGCCTCGAGCAGCCGCCAGGGCAGCAGCATGTTGATCGCCCAGCCGCTGTCCGGGTCGTTCTCGGCGTCGATGGTCAGTGTTGCCGCGAGATGGAAGATGCTGTCGGGGCCGCTGCCCATGGCGTCGCGCAGCAGCGAGTCCTCGCGCAGGTCACCGACGAGCGCGCGTACCCGGATGCCGGGGGCGGCGGGCGGATCGAACGGGGCACGGTCGACGAGCACCAGCTCGTCGAGGGCGGCCGGGCGGCCGTCCGCGCCGGCGAGGCGGCCGCCGGCGATTATCGCGCGCACGAGCGCGCGACCGATGAAGCCATTGGCTCCGGTAACGAGAACCTTCATGCGTTCAGCCTGTCTTGATGATGATCGACCGGGTGGTGTCGGACGGGACCTGTCTCGCCACGGGGTCGGCGGCGAGCGCGGGGCGATCCCACAGCGTGAAGTAGAAGCGTGCCCCGGCGCCGCGCTCGGACTCGGCCCAGACACGACCGCCGTGGCGACGGATGACGCGCTGGACCGTCGCGAGGCCGATGCCCGTGCCCTCGAACTCGCTCGCCGTATGCAGGCGGCGGAACATCTGGAAGAGCTCGCCCGCCATCTCCATGTCGAAGCCGGTCCCGTTGTCGGCCACCCGATAGACGGTGACGCCCTCGACGAGCTCGCTGTCGAACACGATGTGGGCCTCCTCGCGGCGCGAGGTGTACTTCCAGGCATTGCCCAGCAGGTTCTCGAGCACGATGCGAAGCAGGATACGGTCGCCCCGGCACTGCATCCGGCCAATGATCTCGAAGCGCACCCGTCGCTTGGGATCGAGCTGGCGCAGCTCGTCGAACACGCTGTGGGCGATGGCGCTCAGGTCCACCGGCTCGGGCGTCACGGGCTGGGTCGAGATGCGCGCCATCGCGAGCAATGCGTCGATCATCTCGTTCATGCGCTGCGCGGCCGACAGGATGCGGCGCAGGTGGCCCTGCGCATCGTCCGGCATCGAGCCGCCGAAGTCCTCGAGCAGGATGCGCGCGAAGCCGTCCACCACGCGCAGCGGGGCGCGCAGGTCGTGCGAGACCGTGTAGCTGAACGACTCGAGCTCGCGGCCCGTGACTTCCAGTTCGAGCGAGCGGGCGGCCTGCTCGCGCAGAGCCTCCTCGCTGCCGGCGGCCAGGGTCCGCAGGCGATTGCATTCCGGGGTCACCGTGTCGATCAGGGCAATGCGCATGGGGCGTCCCCCGGGGCCCGGCTGTGGCTCGATCATCAGCTGCGCGGGGATCGACTCGCCGAACCGGTTGAGGATCGCCGCGGACAGCCGGCTGCCCTGCTCGGCATCGAGCGCCTCGGCGAGGGTGGGGCGCGCGGCGCCCTCCGCCGACTTGCCCGGAACGATCCAGCGCGCCGGGTCGATGGAGCCGAGCTCGAGCGCATTGAGGCCGGTGAGTGTCGAGGTGGCAGCATTGGCCCAGGCGAGGCGCCATTCGCCCATGCGCGTCTCCAGGATGGCCACCGGGAAGGGCACGGCCGCGAGCGCGCCCAGGTCGAACTGCGACACGGAGCTGGCGAGCTCTCGCCTTTCGCGGATCAGCCCCGCATAGCCGATGAAGCGGCCGTCCGCATCGAAGCGCGGGCCGCCGCATTCCTCGACCTCGATCTCGCTGCCGTCCGCAAGCGCGCGCCGGCTGTAGAGGTCCGCGAAGGTCTGGCGGCGTTCGATGAGCCGTGCGGCCCTGTGCCAGTTCGCCGGGTCGTCCACCCGGATGCCCGTCTCGCGGGTGCTGCCCAGCAGCTGCCGGAAGCGGGCCAGCGCCGGGTCGGGCCCGGGCTCGATCACGCGATAGACGCCGTCCGCGTCCTGCTCCCAGTACACCCAGCCGTTGATCTGTCGATGAACGGCCAGCTGGCCCTCGCGGGCCTCGACCATCTGGCGCAGCGCGGCATTGACCTGTGCCAGCTCCGCGGCCCGCGCGGCATGACGGGTGGCGCGCCGCTCGGCCCGCCACCAGAGCGCGCCGGCCGTCATCATCAGGCCGCCGGCGAAAAGCCCGCCGAGCCAGATCCAGCCGGGATGCGGGTCTTCCGCGAAGGCGGGAACCTCGTCGGAGGGCCTCGTGTCGAGCACCGAAAGGCCAACGAGGGCGCCGGCGGCGAGCAGCGCGAGCACCATGAATACGAGCGGTCGCAGGGAGGGCGTCGCTGCGGAGTCTCCTGTCCCGGGTTCGCCGACGTTGGCTGGCGAGCTTGTTCTGGTCATACCAGCGTGATCTTGCCAGATCTCGGCTAAAGATCCTGCGCCGCGATGCCGTTATTGCCCTCGATACGACGATCGGCCGGCCCATGCGCCGGCCGGTCCCATGACCCGGGTACTCGATGATCACCGACGGACCACGAGAAACGAGACAGCCGCGACTGCACGTCGTCGATGACGACGCGATGTGGCGCTACCTCGTGGCGAATGCCTTGCGCGAGCGCGGTTTCGCCGTCGAGGAGTTCGACAGCGCCGAGAGCCTTCTGGCGGCCTTCCACAGGGCAGGGCCGCACGCCCGGCCCGACATGCTGCTCATCGACGCCCTGATGCCCGGCGTGAGCGGCTTCGACCTGTGCCGCCGGCTCGCCGAGACCGGCGCGCTGCGCGATACGCCGGTCCTCATGATGACCAGCCTCGACGACGACTCGTCGATCTCGCAGGCGTACGAGTCGGGGGCCACGGACTTCTTCATCAAGTCGACCCACTGGACCCTGCTCGCCGAGCGGATCCGGCAGGTCCTGCGCCAGATGGACCGCAGGGCCGCCGACCGCCCACAGGACTCCGGCGCGACCATGGCGTTCGACGAGCTCACGGGCCTGCCGCAGCGCGCCGCCTTCATCGCCGAGCTCGAGCGCCTGATCGAGGCGCGGCCGGAGGACGGCAAGCCGAAGGATCGTGTCGCCGTGCTCGTGCTCGACATGGACCGCTTCCGGGCGGTCAACGAATCCTTCGGCCTGCGGGTGGCGGACGAACTGCTCGCACGGGTAGCCCGGCGTCTCGCGCGCACCGGGCCGCATGCCGCCGCGCGCCTGCTGGGCGACAAGTTCGCGCTCGCCTACGGCGGTTGCAACGACGAGGCCGGCATCGGAGCGGCCGTCGCGAAGGTGCGCGCCGCGCTGGCCGACCCCTTCGACATCGAGGGCCAGGAGTGCTTCCTGTCGGTGTCGATCGGCGTGGCGGGCCATCCGGACGACGGCGACAATGCGGTCCTGCTCCTCACCCATGCCGAAGCCGCGCTGGGTGAGGCGAAGGAGAACGGTCGCAACCAGGTCATGCGCTTCGTGCATCGCGAGGCGGCATCCGGCCGGCGCCGGCTCGACCTCAACAATGCCCTGCATCGCGCCCTCGAGCGCGGCCAGATCTCGCTCCACTACCAGCCGGTGCTCGACGTGCGCGGCGCGGGGTCCTGGTCGGTCGAGGCGCTGATGCGCTGGAAGCACGACGGCCACTGGGTACCGCCGTCCGAATTCATCCCGATCGCGGAGGAATCCGGCCTGATCGTTCCGCTCGGCGAGTGGGCGATCCGCCAGGCGCTCCTGCAGCTCGCCGCCTGGCAGGCCTGGGGCCACACCGTGGAAACCGTCGCGGTGAACATCCCGACGCAGCACCTCGGGCGCGCCACGCTGGAGGCGACCATCCGCGACGCGCTCGCGGAGACGGGGCTGCCCGGGCGCGCGCTCGCAATCGAGCTCACCGAAAGCGGCCTGATGCACGACCTCGACAGCTGCGTCGAGCAGCTCGCCCGCTTCGATGCGATGGGCGTGCAGATCGCGATCGACGACTTCGGCACGGGCTACTCGTCGCTGTCGCGGCTTACCCGGCTGCCGATCGACACCCTCAAGATCGACCGGTCCTTCGTCCAGCAGCTCGGCATTGCGCGAGAGGATGCGGCGGTGGTGAAGGCGATCATCGGGCTGGCGCGCGGTCTCTCGATGGACGTCGTCGCCGAGGGCGTCGAGACAGAGGAGCAGTTCGCCCGCCTGCGCGCCGCCGGCTGCCATCGTTTCCAGGGATACCTCTTCTCGCGGCCGAGGCCCGCCGGCGAGATCGAGGCGATGGAACTCGCGGTGCGCAGCAGCCTCGCGCGGGCCACGGGACAGGCGCAGGTCGCCGGCACCCTGCAGGACTGAGAGATGTCGGTCGAGGCGAGCGTTCCGGCGAGGTTGGGGGCGGCGGTACTCGCCCGGCAGGCCATGCGGCTCATGGCTGCCCGGAAGCTGGCGCCGACACCGGAAAACTACCGCCGCGCATGGCTGGAGGTGGGCGGCCAGGACGAGGCCGGGCCGGAGGCCGGCCGCGATCTCGCGGAAGCGGCAGCCGCCCCGGCGCCCGATGACGACTGGGCCGGGAGGATCGGGCGCCTCGTCGCCGCCCTCGACGCGACGGTGCCGGGCTGGACGCCCGCGCGCAAGCGCGAGGGGCTGAGGCAGGTGCTGGGCAGCAGCCCCGACGCGGCGACGCTCGCCGGACGGATGGACAGGCTGCTGCTCGGATGGTCGCGCCCGTGGGGCGAACTGACGGAGCTGGTGCCCGCCGGGGGCGAGGATCCCGCCCGGCCGTCGTCGCCCCCCACCTCGGATCCGGGGCTTGCCGACGAGCTGGTGACGCTCGCGATCCAGCTCTGCGAGAGCCTTGCCGGGATCGCCCGGGCGCAGCAATGGAGCCAGGCACTCGTCGATACCGTGCGCTCGGCGCTGACGCCGCCCCTGCGCCCCGATGCGGTGAACGCCGCGACGCGCATGCTGCGCCATGTTTATGCCGAGCAGTCCGATCTCGCCGAGACACGGCAGGCCAACGCCGAGGCCCTGGACCGGGCGTTGTCGCAGTGGCAGGGCTGGATCGCGGACCTCGACCGGACCACCGAGCGGTTCACGACCCGGCTCGACTCGCACGCGAAGCGGGTGGGGGAGTGCGACCGGATCGAGGATGCGCGGCGGATCGTCGAGGCGGTCGTAAAGGAGGCGGGATCGCTGCGCGGCGAGATCAGCGCGTCCCGCGAGCGCTTGCAGCGGGCCTGCAGGCGTGCCGAATCGCTGCGCGAACGCGTGGCGCGCCTCGAGGCCCGGCTCGCGGACGCGAGCCGCCAGATGCTGGTCGACGATCTTACCGGGGCCTTCAACCGGCGCGGGCTGGAGCGACAGTACGTCCGCCTGGAGCGGGAGTGCCGCCTGCGCGAGCGTCCACTGGCGCTCGCCCTGGTCGACATCGACGACTTCAAGAGCCTCAATGACGAGCTTGGCCACCAGGCCGGCGACCGCGCGCTGCGGCACCTGTGCGTGGAGTTGCGCGAGGGCATGGGCGCGCATGCCGCGCTCGCCCGCTATGGAGGCGAGGAGTTCGTCCTGCTCCTGGCGGGGTGTGCGCTCGAGACCGCCACGAACCGGGTGGCCGAGCTCCAGGCGCGGCTCGCGTGCTCGCCGCTCGTGGTGGGCGGCGAGTCGCGCGTCCTGCGCTTCTCGGCGGGCGTGACGGTGCGCAAGCCCGACGACTCCCTGGAGACGATGCTCGAGCGGGTGGACGAGGCGCTCTATCGCGCAAAGCGCGCGGGGAAGAACTGCATCCGGCAGGCCTGAGCCCTGGACATCGGGCGTGGCCGGCGACGGCGCCGGCGGTCGCTCAGTCGATCAGGCCGTGGCGGACGGCATAGGCGGCCAGCTCCGCATTGCTGGACAGGCCGAGCTTCTCGAGCACCCGGGCGCGATACACGCTGACCGTCTTGGGCGAGAGCGACAGCGCCTCGGCGATCTCCGAGAGCCGCTTGCCCGACGCGATGAGCATCATCGTCTGGCGCTCGCGCTCGGACAGGGCCTGGTGCGGCTCGTCGTCGTGGCGCCCGGTGATGCTCTCCATCAGCGCGTGCGCGATCTCGCGGGTCACGAACTTGCGGCCGGTGGCAACCATCCGGAGCGCCTCGACGATGGTCTCGGGCGCCGTGGCCTTGTTGAGGTAGGCCATCGCGCCCGCCTTGAGGGCGCGGATGCCGTACTGGTCCTCGGGGTACTGCGACAGCATGACGACCCGAAGCCGGCTGCCGGATTCGTCGAGGGACTTCAGCACTTCGAGCCCGCTGCGCCCCGGCAGGTTGATGTCGAGCACGAGCACGTCCGCCTCGACCGTGCGCAGCAGCTCGCGCAGCTCGGAGTAGTCGGCGGCCTCGCCCACCACCTCGAAGCCGCTCGCCTCCACGAGGGTTTCGCGCACACCCCGGCGCACGAGGTGATGGTCGTCGACGAGGATGACCCGGATCATGCCGCCTCCGCGCGAAGCGGCAAGGTCAGCAGCACGCTGCATCCGCGCCCGGCCCCGTTGCCCGACACCTCGAGCCAGCCACCGGCGCGGCGGGCCCGTTCCGCGAGTCCGCGTATGCCGAAGGAGCCGTCCTTCTCGCGATCGGCCTCCGTCAGGCCGATGCCGTCGTCGCTCACTTCGAGGGAAATCTCGTCCTCCGCGACGACCAGGTCGACCCGAACCGATCGCGCATGGGCGTGCTTGAGGATGTTCGTCAGCGCTTCCTGCAGGGTGCGATAGACGACCATCGCCTGTTGCTCGTCGAGGTTGATGGTCTCGACATTGGTGGCGAACCGGACCTGCAGGCCCGAGCGGCGACGGAAGCGGCCGACCAGCCACTCGAGGGCGGCGACGAGCCCCGCATCGAGGACCGGGGGACGCAACTCCCGGATCAGCCTCTGGGCGGCCTGCATCGCCTCGGACAGCGAGGCCATCGCCTGGCGCGCGCGCTCGGCGATCGCCTCGTCGCCGTGGCGCTCCATCCAGGCGAGGTCGAAGCGGACCGCCGCGAGCGCACCCCCGACGTCGTCGTGCAGCTCGCGGGCCAGCTCGGCGCGTTCCGTCTCGAGATGGGTGAGGAGGTGGGCCGAGAGGGACTGGAGCTGGCGCTGCGACCGTTCGAGCTCGGCCTGGGCGCGGGCGCGCTCCTGTCGCGCCCGGCAGGCCGCGATCGCGTGCTCGAGCGCCGCCCCCAGCCGGGCGAGCCGTCCCTTGACGAGGTAGTCGTCGGCGCCGCGATGCATCGCCTCGACGGCGGCATCCTCGCCGATGGTGCCCGACACGATCAGGAAGGGCAGGTCGAGCCCGCTCCTGCGCAACGTTTCGAGCGCCCCGGCGCTGGAGAACCCCGGCAGGTGGTGGTCGGAGATGATCGCGTCCCAGCGGGACTCGGCGAGCGCCCGTGCCATGGACGCCTCGCTGTCCACCCGGAAGGTTTCGACGTCCAGTCCCTGGCGACGAAGCGTCTCGGTGAGGAAGTCGTAGTCGATCGCCGAGTCCTCGACGATCAGGACCCGCAGACCCCGGTCCCCGACCGGCTCCGACGTGCTTGCCAGCTCCATGGGTTGGGAATTGTACGGGGTTTGGCCGGCTTATCCAGCGATGCGGCCAGGCCGCGACCCGCCAGAATCGACTCGAACCGATCGAGACGACAAGTCGATGCACAGCGATGAAGAGCGGCCACGACGCGCAGTGGGGGGCCGTGGGAATGCGGCATGCCCGACACCGCCCGACGAGGCGGATGGCCAGGTCCGGGCCCGGGTGGTGGCGGCGGCCTCCGATCTGGAGCGCCTGCTCGGGCTGCTGGACCAGGCGGGCGGGGACCTGATGCGTCGATTCGCCGAGTTCGACAGGCTGGTCGGGGAGATCTCGCGCGAGGCCGCGGGAACGCCCGTCGCCAGGCAGGCCGCGGCGCTGCGCGACGCCCTGCTCGGCGCGACCACCGCGATGCAGTTCCAGGACATGTCGACGCAGTTGGTCGAGCACGCACTCTCGGAGCTCCGCACGATCGCCCACCGGATGGACGACGATGCGGGCCCGCGGGACACGCCCGGGCGATCGGGCATCCGCGGCGGACCGGTGAGCCAGAGCGGCATGGGCGCCGGGTCCATCGATCTCTTCTGACAACGCATCCACGGGACGGAAAAAGCATGGCAGCCATTCTTGCAGTCGACGACTCCGCGTCCATCCGGCAGATGGTGTCGTTCACCCTGCGCAGCGCGGGTCATGAAGTCATCGAGGCGGTCGACGGGGAGGACGCCGTCGACAAGCTCCGCGAGCACACGGTCGACGTGATCCTGACCGACCAGAACATGCCCCGGATGGACGGGCTGACCCTCGTGCGCACCCTGCGGGCACGCGAGGACTGTCGGCACCTGCCCATCCTGATCCTGACGACGGAGTCGAGCGACGCGATGAAGGAGCTGGGCCGCGAGGCGGGCGCCACGGGCTGGCTGGTCAAGCCCTTCGATCCGGAGCGCCTGATCAACGTCATCGATACCGTGATGTCGCGCTGACGCGACCGCGGAGTCTCCGGAGTCCTGCATGAACCAGACACCGTCGAGCCAGCCGGGGAGCGACGGGGCGGGTTTCGACCTGTCCCAGTTCCACGCCATCTTCTTCGAGGAAGCCGGCGAGAACCTGGCCAACATGGAAGGCCTGCTGCTCGAGGTCGATATCGAGGCGCCCGACGACGAGCAGCTCAACGCGATCTTCCGCTGCGCGCATTCCATCAAGGGTGGGGCGGCCACATTCGGGTTCGCGGACGTGGTCGAGCTGACGCACGTCATGGAGGCCCTGCTCGATCGACTGCGCAGGCACGAGCTGGCGCCCACCTCGGCGATGATCGACACCCTCCTCGAGTCCGGGGACGCCCTGCGCGCCCTGCTCGGGCGTCATCGGGACCAGGGCGACGAGACGCTGGAGTTCGGCGAACTCGTGGAGCGGATTCGCGCGCTGGCCGATGGCGCCGCGGCTTCCCCTGTGCCGGCGCCCGTTCCGGCGCCCGTGGGGGCCGACCGGACGCAGGCCCCGGCCGTCCCGCAGGCCGCCGCTCCCGCGCCCGGGAAGCGGCGCCTGGCCGCCCGCATCGGGCCGCTCTCGCGACCCGGGATCGCGGACGAGCTGGTCGAGCTCTTCCACGACATCCCGGGGCTCGGGCAGATCGAGGCAATGGACGCGGGCGAGCTCGACCCGGACGGCTTCCGGCATTTCTCGATCGTGACCGACACTCCGGACGAGGAGCTCCTGGACCTCTTCGCCTTCCATGTCGATCGCTCGCAGGTCAGGCTCGAGCTCGCGGGCGAGGCGCACGAGACGCACGACGCGCCGGATGCGACCCCACCGGGCATCGAGTCGCGGGCCGCCGGCGATGCCTGGGGCCTGTTCGACGGCGCCGAGCCGAATCACGCTGCGGCATCCGCCGGTGGTACGGGCAATGCCGGACGCCCGGCGGACGGCGGACACGCGTCGCAACCCGGCACGGGACGGCCCCCGGCCTCGCCGCCCGCCGGCGGCGGCGGTGCCAGGCGCGCGGACCGCGGGGCGCAGGACACGTCCACGCTGCGGGTGTCGGTCGAGAAGGTCGACCAGCTCATCAACATCGTCGGCGAGCTCGTCATCACGCAGGCCATGCTCGCCCAGACCGGTCGTGACCTCGATCCGATCGTGCACCAGCAGATGATGAGCTGCCTGGTGGACCTGGAGCGCAACACCCGTCTCCTGCAGGAGTCGGTCATGGCGATCCGGATGATCCCCATGGCGCTGGTGTTCAACCGGTTTCCCCGGATGCTGCGCGACCTGACGGCGAAGCTCGGCAAGCGCGTCGAACTGCAGACGATCGGCGAGGCGACCGAGCTCGACAAGGGCATGGTCGAGAAGATCACCGACCCGCTCACGCACCTCGTGCGCAACGCGGCCGACCACGGTATCGAGATGCCCGACGAGAGGGTCGCGGCCGGGAAGAACCCCGTGGGTCGCATCACCCTGTCGGCCCAGCACCGGGGAGGTTCGATCCTGATCGAGGTACAGGACGACGGCCGCGGCCTCTCGCGCGAACGGATCCTCGCCAAGGCGCGCGAGCGTGGGCTCCCCGTGAGCGACTCGATGAGCGACGGCGAGGTGTTCGCGCTGGTCTTCGAGCCCGGCTTCTCGACCGCGAGCGAGGTGACCGACGTGTCCGGCCGCGGCGTCGGCATGGACGTGGTGAGGAAGAACATCCAGTCGCTCGGCGGCAGCGTCGAGATCGACTCAGCGCCCGGCTACGGGACGCGCGTGAGCGTGCGCCTGCCGCTTACCCTCGCGATCATGGACGGCATGTCGGTGGGCGTGAGCGACGAGACCTACATCGTGCCGCTCGGGTCCGTCGTGGAGTCGATCAATCTCGAACCCTCCATGATCCGCAGCGTGGGAGGCGTCAACCGCATCCTCGAGGTGCGCGACGAGTTCCTGCCGGTCGTCTCGCTGCAGGAGTTCTTCGCCGTGCCGCGGGCCGAAGAGGACGCGCGCGGCAATTCGACGGTGATCGTCGTCGAGGCGGAAGGGCAGCGGGTGGCCCTGCTGGTGGACGAGCTGATCGGCCAGCACCAGGTCGTGGTGAAGAACCTCGAAGCGAACTACCGGAAGGTGCCCGGCATCTCGGGCGCCACCATCATGGGCGACGGCCGCGTCGCGCTGATCCTCGACGTCGCGCACCTCGTGCGTCGCGCGCGTCACTGACAACCCATCGATTGCAGCAGGAGCCATCATGCAGCTAGCCGAGCCCGAGCGCGCCCTCAGCGGGCGCAACGGCGGACCCGTTCCCCGCGAGTTCCTGACTTTCCGACTCGGCGCCGAGGAGTACGGCATCGACATCCTGAAGGTGCAGGAGATCCGCGGCTACGAGAACCCGACGCGGATCGCCAACGCGCCGAGCTTCATCAAGGGCGTCATCAACCTGCGCGGCGTGATCGTCCCGATCGTGGACCTGCGCATCAAGTTCGGGCTCGGCGAGGCCGAGTACAACGAGTTCACGGTCGTGATCATCCTCAATGTCCACGATCGCGTGGTCGGGATGGTGGTCGACTCCGTCTCCGACGTCCTGGAGCTCGCGCCGTCGGACGTGCGGGAGGCGCCGGACCTCTCGGCGGTAGTCGATGCCAGCTACATCATCGGGCTCGGTACCGTGGCCGAGCGGATGCTGATCCTGGTGGATATCGAGCGCCTCGTGACGGCACCCGACATGGCCATCGTCGGCTAAGCACGATTCCGGGGCGGCAGCAAGCGCCGCCCCCAGGCCTGCCGGCAGTCCCCAGTGCGACGCCGGGGCGGGCATCCGGAGGGATCCATGAACAAGCTGAAAACACGTCTCCTCTCGCTTCCGGCCATCGCCATCGTGCTGATGGCCGCACTCGGCGTGATCGCGGGGCTCTCGCTCGGCTTCGAGCATCGCGCCATGGAACGCGTGCGGCACTACGGGGGGCTCGAGTCGGCCATCCTCGAGGTCCGCTCGGAGGTGAGCGAGCTCAATGCCAGGGCGTACCGCCTCCTCAACGGGATCGGCGGGCTCGACGAGTCCCGTATCCGCGCCGAACGCCGGGCAATCGCCGACGGTTTCGCGCGGCTCGGGTCCTCGCTGGAGGAGACGGCGGCCCGGGATCCCGACGGCCTCGGCCTGCATGCCTTCGACCTGGTCACGACGATGAGCCAGCTCGCCGACATGATCGACGGCGCCATCCAGGCGGGCTCGGGCGACGCCGGCGCCGGATCCGCCGCCATGCGGTCGGCCGACGTGCTCGTCGCGGAGCTCACCCGGAACATCGATGTCGCCTTCGAATCCACCCGGGAGGCGACGGAACGGGCGGTATCCGATGCCACCGCGATCGCCCGCAACGCGCAGTACGCCATGGCGGCGGCGGCCGTCCTCGCGGCCATCCTGCTCGTCGCCCTGAGCCTGCTGATCGCCCGCGCGATCGCACGGCCGCTTCTCGGCGCCGTGGACCTCGCCCGCGCGATCGCCGCCGGCGACCTGGGCCGCGAGGTCGAGCGGGGCGCCTTCGGCGAAGTCGGGGAGCTGCAGGCCGCCCTCGGGGACATGCGCGATGCGCTCCATGCGATCGTCAGCCAGGTCCGGGAGAGCAGCATCGGGATCACCAGCGCGGCCACCGAGGTGGCGGTGGGCAACAACGACCTCAGCGCCCGGACCGAGCAGACCGCGAGCAATCTCGAGCAGACGGCCGCCAGCATCGAGCACCTGACCCAGACCGTCCGTACCAATGCGGAGAATGCCCGGCAGGCGAACCAGCTCGCGCTGTCCGCGTCCGAGGTGGCCGAGCGCGGGGGCAAGGTCGTGGGCAACGTCGTCACGACGATGGAGACGATCACCGAGAGCTCGAGGCGGATCGCCGAGATCATCTCGGTCATCGACAGCATCGCCTTCCAGACCAACATCCTCGCGCTCAATGCCGCGGTGGAAGCCGCTCGTGCCGGCGAGCAGGGCAGGGGCTTCGCGGTGGTCGCCGGCGAGGTCCGCAACCTCGCCCAGCGCTCCTCGTCGGCCGCCAACGAGATCAAGGAGCTCATCACGGCGAGCGTGGGCGAGGTGGACAACGGCGCCCGTCTCGTGCGCGAGGCCGGCGCCACGATGAGCGAGATCGTGACCTCGGTTCGCCGGGTCACGGACATCATGGGCGAGATCTCCGCCGCCACGAACGAGCAGAGCATCCAGATCTCCGAGGTCAACGCCGCGGTCGCGCAGCTCGACCAGATGACCCAGCAGAACGCGGCCCTGGTCGAGGAGGGCGCGGCCTCGGCGGAGAGCCTCAAGGAGCAGGCCGGGGCGCTCAACGGCATCGTCAGCGCATTCAGGCTCGCTTCGTCGGGGCATGCGCATCGCGACGTCCCGACGGCGCCGCCGTCCTGGTGGCGGGCGGAGCGGGGTTCGGGCACCGGCCGCGGCGACGAGGCCGAGGCCCAGCCGAAGTATCCGGCGACCCCGGCGTGGCGTGCCCCGGGCGATCCGCATGCCGACAGGGCCGAGGCGCGCGCGGAAACCACGCCCGCCTACGAGCGTCCGATTCCCCGGCGGTCCCCCGGCAACGCCGCGCCGATGAGCGCGCCGAGCGAGGCCGCGTCGCCGCGCGCAGACCGGGCACGCCCGGCGCCGAGCGCCGGGGAACCGGGGCGGGCGCTCACGGCATCGACGTCCCGGGGGGCGGAGGACGACTGGGAGACCTTCTGAAGGCATGGCCGGGCGCCGCGGCGCCCGCCCACGGGACGAGTTTCGGGGCAGGGGAAGGCGAACGATGGAGGATCTCCTGGCGGAACGCGAGTTCCGCTTCACGGCGCAGGACTTCGAGCGAATCCGCTCGATGATCCGTGCGCGGGCCGGCATATCGCTTGCCCCCAGCAAGAGGACCATGGTGTACAGCCGGCTGTCGCGTCGCCTGCGCGAGCTCGGGCTGCGTGACTTCGAGTCCTACCTCGCGCTGCTGGAGTCGGACGACAGCGCCGAGTGGACCGGGTTCACCAATGCGCTGACCACGAACCTCACGTCATTCTTTCGCGAGCCCTACCACTTCCCGATCCTCGCCGAGCATCTCAGGCGGTGCCTCGGGCGGCGCGGGGAACTGCGGATCTGGTGCGCGGCCGCGTCCACCGGGGAGGAGCCGTACTCCATCGCGATGACGGCGGTCGAGGCGCTGGGGGACCGGCCGCCGGTGTCGATCCTCGCCTCGGACATCGACACGCGCGTGCTCGCCACGGCGCGCGCGGGCATCTATCCCCTCTCGAGCGTGGATTCGCTGGCGCCCGAGCGGCGCCGACGGTTCCTGCTCCGGGGCAAGGGTGCGCGGGAGGGCTATGCGCGCATCCGGCCCGAGCTCGCCTCGCTCGTCGAGTTCCGGCAGCTCAACCTGGTGAGCCTGCCCGAGCGCATGGACGGACCCTTCGATGCCATCTTCTGCCGCAACGTGCTGATCTATTTCGACGCCGTGACCAAGCAGCGGGTGGTGGAGCGGCTGCGGGAGGAGCTGCGGCCGGACGGGCTGCTCTTCGTGGGCCACTCCGAGAACTTCGCCGGCGCGCGCAACGGATTCCGGGCCGAGGGCAAGACGGTCTATCGCCGCGTTTCGTCCACGGTGGCCGAGGCATGAGCTACCAGGACAGGGAGCGCATCGCGCGGTTGCGGGCCAGGCCGCCCGGCGAAGGCGAGGCGCGCACCTTCTTCAACGACCACACCTTCGGGCGCGTCATGGTCAAGGTGCTGCCCGGCGAGTACTACGTCACCGACGAGGACATGATCGTGTCCACGGTGCTCGGTTCCTGCGTGGCGGTCTGCCTGACCGATCCCGGCAGGCGCATCGCGGGCATGAACCACTTCCTCCTCCCGGACGGGGGCGGCGCCACTGGTGGTCGATACGGCGTCTACGCGATGGAGCTGCTGATCAACGGGCTGATGAAGGCGGGCGCCCGCCGGCACATGCTCGAGGCCAAGGTTTTCGGGGGGGCGGCGGTGATCCGTGGCGCCACCGCGATCCAGGTCGGCCAGCGTAACGTGGCCTTCGTGGACGCCTTCCTCGAGCGCGAGGGCATCCGGGTCGTCGCGCGCGACGTGCTGGGCAGCGACGCCCGCAAGGTGCTGCTTTTCCCGGACACCGGCCGCGTGCTCTCGAAGCGGCTCAGCGAGGCGCAGCCGGCGATCGAGGAGGAGCTTCGCTACGGTCGCCGGGTCGCGCAGGCCGCGGGCCGGGCCGGGGCGGTCGAACTGTTCTGGGGGACGTGATGCCCATGATCGACGTGGTGGTCGTCGACGACTCGGCCCTGGTCCGGAGCCTGCTGGCGGCGATCATCGACGCCCAGCCGGACATGCGCTGCGTGGGCGCCGCCAGCGATCCGTACGTGGCGAGGGAGATGATCCGCAGGCTCGATCCCGCGGTGATCACGCTCGACGTGGAGATGCCGCGCATGGACGGGCTGGACTTCCTCGAGCGCCTGATGCGGCTGAGACCGACGCCCGTCGTCATGGTGTCCACGCTGACGGAGCGGGGGGCGGAAACCACCCTGCGCGCGCTCGAGCTGGGGGCGGTCGATTTCGTCACCAAGCCGAGGATCGGCATCAGCCAGGGCCTGCACGAGGCGGCGGGAGAGATCGTCGAGAAGATCCGCACCGCCTCCCGCGCGCGCGTGCGGCGCCTTGCGGTCGCGCCGCCGGGGATCGGCGCGCCGCCACGTCCGACGGCATCGGCCCGATCGCCGGGGCTGTCGCATGCGACCGAGAGGCTCGTCGCGATCGGGGCGTCCACGGGCGGGACCGAGGCCATCCGCGAGATACTGGCCGCCATGCCCCCCGACTGCCCCGGCATCGTGATCACGCAGCACATGCCGCCGGGATTCACCCGCAGCTTCGCGGCGCGGCTCGACCGGACCTGCCGGATCAGGGTGAAGGAGGGAGAGCCGGACGAGCGCGTCCTGACGGGGCATGCGTACATCGCGCCGGGAGGGCTCCAGATGCGCGTGGCGCGCAGCGGGTCGGACCGCATCCTGAAGATCACCGACGATCCCCCGGTGAACCGGCACAAGCCGTCCGTCGATGTGCTCTTCCGCTCGGTGGCGCAATGCGTGGGCGGGAGCGCGACCGGGGTGATCCTCACCGGGATGGGTCGCGACGGCGCCGCGGGCCTGCGCGAGATGCGAGAGGCCGGCAGCTGGACGATCGCGCAGGACGAGGCGAGCTGCATCGTGTACGGCATGCCGCGCGAGGCCGTCGCCGCCGGGGCGGTCTCGACCGTCCTGCCGCTGTCGCGCATCGCGGATGCCATCCTCGACCACCTGCGCCAGACCGACGGGTTCGTGAACCGCGTCTAGGCGGGATGCGGCGCGGCGAGCGCCACGGGGCCGTCGTCGGCCGCGCGGATCGCGCGGTGGTAAGCTCGGGAATCATTTCCCCCGGTTCCTCGGTCCCATGTTTCGCGTTCCCGGCCCTGCGCCTCGCCGGCACGCGCCCGTTCGGGGCGTTGCCATCGGCCTTCCCGATCACGACCTGTTCGTCGGCCTGCGACGAGTGCTGCGTGCCGCGTCGGCACTCGCGCTTGCGCTGCTCCTGGTCGCGCCCGCCGGGGCGTCCGGTTTGCCCGAGGACATGGAAGGCCGGGTCGCGCCCTGCACGCTGTGCCACGGCGCCCAGGGTCGTTCGGCCAGCGACGGCTACTACCCGCGCATCGCGGGAAAGCCGCGGGAGTACCTGTTCAACCAGCTGGTCGCGTTCCGGGACGGCGGCCGGCAGTACGCCCCGATGCGTCGCCTGCTCGCCGGGCTGGACGACGCCTACCTTGCCGACATGGCGGCGTACTTCGCCGGTCTCGACCTGCCGTACCCGTCGCCCCAGGCGCCGGAGGCGAGCCGGACGGAGCTCGAGCGGGGGCGAAAGCTCGTGCACGAGGGCATCGAGGACGGGCCGCCCGCCTGCGTGGCATGTCACGGCGAGCGCCTGACGGGGATCGATCCGGCGATCCCGGGCCTGCTCGGCCTGCCGCGCGACTACATCAATGCCCAGATCGGCGCGTGGCGCGAAGGGCAACGGCGTGCGGGGGACGACGACTGCATGGTGGACGTCGTCAAGGCGCTGGATCCGGCGGACGTCAGGGCGATCTCGAACTGGCTCGCGTCGCGGCCGGTACCCGAGGATTCGCATCCGGCGGCCGGCCCGCCACCCAGGGCCGCGCTCGATTGCGGGGTGGTGGCGCGGGCGGGGGCCGCGGCGTCGCGGCACGCCAGGCCCGGCGCGACCGCGACTTCGACCCCAACGGCTGGCGACCCGCTGGTGGAGAAGGGGCGCTACCTCGCGCGCATCGGCAACTGCGAGTCCTGCCATACGCGCGCGGGTGGCGCGCCCTGGGCGGGTGGACGGGCGATCCAGACGCCGTTCGGGGACGTGTACTCCAGCAACCTCACGAGCTCCCGCGAGCATGGCCTGGGCGCCTGGAGCTTCGAGGACTTCCGGCGCGCCATGCGCGAGGGCGTGGCGCCGGACGGCCGGGTCCTGTCGCCGGCGTTCCCCTACACGTCGTTCACGCGCATGCACGAGGAAGACCTCGAGGCCCTTTTCGCGTACCTGCAGACGATCGATCCCGTGGAGGAGGCCAACCGGCCCGCGCGGATGCGGGCGCCGTTCGGGTCGCCCCTCGCATTGCGGGCCTGGCGCGCGATCTACTTCGATCCGGGCGAGTTGCGCGAGGATTCCTCGCGCTCGGCGCAATGGAACCGGGGCGCCTACCTGGTCCGCGCGGTCGCGCACTGCGACCAGTGCCATTCGCCGCGCGATCGTCTCGGCGGCCAGGCCGATCCGGAGTCCCTCGTCGGCGCTCGCCTGCCCGACGGGTGGCATGCGCCCGACCTGCGTGACGCCGCATGGACGGCGGCCGGCAGCGCGCAGGAGCTCGCGGACGCGTTGCGTACCGGGCGCTCGGCCAACGGCTGGTCGTCCGGGCCGATGGTCGAGGTGGTGTCGATGGGCACGAGCCACCTGACGCCGGAAGATGCGTTGGCGATCGCGACCTATCTCGTGGAGGATGCCGTGCCGCGGGAGCACCGGCCCGCCGAGGTGGCGCCCAATCCCGCCACGCTCGCGCGCGGCGAACGGATCTACCGGGACCGCTGCGCGGACTGCCATGGCGACGACGGCGAGGGCAAGGCAGGGCGCGCACCGGCGCTCGCTGGCAATCCCGGCGTTCGTTCGCCGGTCGCCGACAACCTGCTGCGCGTGATCCTCGAGGGCGGCTACGGTGCACAGACCGCGGAGAACCCGCGGCCCTACGGGATGCCGCCGTACGGGGCCGAGCTGGGCGACGCCGACATCGCGGCGGTCGCCACGTTCATTCGCCACGCCTGGGGCAACCTCGCCGGGGAAGTGCGCCAGTCCCAGGTCGCGCGCCTGCACGCGGCCACGCCCTGACGGGCGGGCGCCGGGATCAGGCGCCCAGCGCGATCCTCAGCTGGGTCATGGCCGTGCCCAGCGGGACCTGCAGCAGGGGCATCACCAGCGCGAGCAGGACCAGGCCGATGCCGATCGTGAGCGGGAACCCGACCGCGAACACGCTGAACTGGGGCGCGACCCTCGACATGACGCCGAGGGCGACGTTGACGAAAAGCAGCAGCGCGATGAAGGGCAGGGCGATGGCCAGCGCGAGCGCGAACATCTGGGTCGCGAGGGGAAGCGGCGAGCGTCCCGCGAGCCACCCGAAGGCGATGTCGACGGGGATCACGCGGAAGCTCTCGGCGACGGCCATCAGCAGCATCCCGGGTCCGTTCATCACCACGAAGGCGGTAAGCGCGGTGGTGTTCAGGAAGCGGGAGACCGGATTGCCGGAGCCGCTCTGCGGGTCGTAGAAGCCGGCGAAGGACAGGCCCATCTGGAGCCCGATCGCCTCACCCGCGAGTTCGAAGGCGCTGAACACGACCCGGGCCACGAAGCCGAGGGTCAGTCCCACGAGGACTTCGTGGGCCACGAGGGTGACGAGGTTCGGGCCCCCGAAGCCGCCGGCGCCCACTTCGATCGACGGTGCGACGATCGCGGCGGCGAGGGCGGAGAGGCCGATCTGCACCCGCAGCGGGACGCTGCGCTGGGAGAGGATCGGTGCCGTGGTGAACAGCCCCAGGATCCGGAAGAAGGGCAGCAGGAAGCTCGACAGCCAGCCGAAGAGCTGGGCATCGGTAATCGACAGCATCAGCCGATCGCCCCGGGGATCGACAGGAAGACGTCGCGGATGAAGTCGGTCAGCATCGACAGCAGCCACGGACCGGCGATGCCGAGCGTCGCCGCGAGCGCCAGCAGCTTGGGCAGGAACGACAGCGTGTTCTCGTTGATCTGGGTGATCGCCTGGAGCACGCTGACCGCGAGGCCGACGACCAGCGCGACACCCAGCAGGGGCGCCGCCACGACCAGCATCACCTCGAGGGCCTGGCGCCCGACCTGGACCACGTACTCCGGCGTCATGTTTCGTCCTCAGAAGCTCGCGACCATCGAGGCGACGAGAAGGCTCCAGCCATCGGCCAGAACGAAGAGCATCAGCTTGAAGGGCAGCGATACCAGCACGGGCGAGAGCATCATCATCCCCATCGACATCAGCACGCTCGACACGATCAGGTCGATCATCAGGAAGGGAATGAAGACGAGGAATCCGATCTGGAACGCGGTCTTCAGCTCGCTCACCACGAAAGCGGGAATGAGGATGCGCATCGGGACTTCCTCGGCCACGGGCAGCGGGGCATCCTCGCCGGCGCGGCCTTCGTCGCCCGGCGCGGGATCCTCGGCCGTGTCGCCGGCGGCCATCGCCGCGAACATCTCGAGGTCGGACTCGCGCGTCTGGCGCAGCATGAAGCCGCGCAGCGGCGCGCTGGCGATCGACACGGCTTCCTCGAATCCGATCTTCTGCTCGGTGTACGGCTTGTAGGCCTCGTCGTGGATCTGTTCGAGCGTGGGTCCCATCACGAACAGCGTGAGGAACAGCGCCATCCCGACGATGACCTGGTTGGGGGGCGTGGACTGCAGGCCGAGCGCCTGGCGCATGAGGGCAAGCACGATGACGATGCGGGTGAAGCTCGTCATCAGCAGGAGGATCGCCGGCAGGAAGCTGAGCGCGCTGAACAGCAGCAGCGTCTGGACGGGCACCGAGTAGGTGGTTCCGCCGCCGGGCGCGGGGGCCGCATGCAGGCCGACGACCTGGGCATGGGCCGGGGCCGAGGCGAACAGCAGCGCGAGCAGTGCCGGCAGGAGCGTGAGGCCGGCGCGGGACACGAGACGGCTCATGTGCGGCGGATGCCCTTCAGCAGGCTGGCGAAGGCCGGCGCCTCGGCATCCTCCAGCTCGGGCAGGTTCTCCAGCTCGGCGAGGGTATTCATCGACTGCCCCGTGACGCCGACCAGCAGGCACTTGCCGGCGGCCTCCACGATCACGATGCGCTCGCGCGGGCCGACCGCGGCGCTGGCCCGGATCCGGATCGGGCCCTGTCCCGCCTTGCCGGGCGCACCGGCCATGAATCGCCGGGCGAACCACAGCGACACCGGGATCAGCGCCAGGACGACGACCAGCGAGAACAGGGAGGAGAGCGTTGGGCCCATGGCGCGCGCCTAGTAGCGGTTGAGCCGACGCATCCTTTCGGACGGGGTGACGATGTCGGTGAGGCGGATGCCGAACTTCTCGTTGACGACGACCACTTCGCCCTGGGCGATCAGGCAGCCGTTGACCAGCACGTCCATCGGCTCGCCGGCAAGCGCGTCGAGCTCGATGACGGAACCCTGGGCGAGTTGCAGGATGTGCTTGATCGGGATGCGGGTGCGGCCCAGCTCCACGGTGAGCTGCACCGGGATGTCCATCAGCATCTCGATGTCGTTGGCCTTGCGCTCGCCGGCGGCGCCCGCGGACTGCGCGGACAGGTCGGGGAAGAGGTGACTCGCGCTCTCGGCCCTGGCGGTCGCGGCGGCGGTATCCGCGCGCTCCTGTTCCGCGAGGGCGCTCGCCCATTCGTCGGCGTAGGCGTCCTGGTTGCTCTCGGGTGCGTTGCTCATGTCTTCCTGCCTTCGAGACCCGCGGGGTCGGTGAGGAATTTCTCGATCTGGATCGCGTAGTGGTCGTTCGAGGTTCCGTAGCGGCACTCGAACACCGGCGTGGCATTGACTCGCGCTTGCACGGTGGGGCCGATGTCCAGCTCCACGAAGTCGCCCGCCTTGAGGGAGAGGAGCTCGGAGAAGCTGATCTTCGCGGAGCCGAGGTCCGCGACGAGTTCGACCTCGGCGCTCTGCAGCTGCCGGGTCAGGTTCGATATCCAGTTCTTGTTGACCATGGACTGGTCGGCGCTCACGGCGGAGTACAGCGTCTCCCGGATGGGCTCGAGCGTCGCGTAGGGGATGCACAGGTGCATCGAACCGCCGGTGTCGCCGATCTCCAGCGCGAAGCTCGTGGTGACCACGATCTCGGATGGCGTGGCGATATTGGCGAACTGGGTCTGCATCTCGGAGCGCACGTACTCGAGTTCGAGCGGATAGACGCCCGACCAGGCATCGCGGTAGTCCTTGCAGACCACCTCGAGGATGCGGTCGATGATCCGCTGCTCGGTCGCGGAGAACTCGCGCCCCTCGATCCGCGTCTGGAGCCGGCCGGAACCGCCGAACAGGGTGTCGATCACCGCGAATACGAGCTGCGGCTCCAGGATCAGCAGGCCGCTGCCACGCAGCGGCTTGACCTGCATGATGTTCAGGTTGGTCGGCACGACGAGGTTGGAGAGGAACGCGCCGTACTTCTGCACCTTCACCGGGCCGACCGAGATCTCCGGGTTGCGGCGCATGAAGTTGAACAGGCCCACGCGCAGGTTCCGGGCGAAGCGGTCGTTGATGATCTCGAGCGTCGGCATCCGGCCGCGCACGATCCGCTCCTGGAGCGCCAGGTCGTAGGGCATGACGCCTTCGGCGGCCTGCGGCTCCTCGGCCGGGGGCTCTTCGCCGCTCACGCCGACGAGCAGGGCGTCGACTTCGTCCTGGGACAGGAATTGTTCGGCCATGGGTTGCCTACTGGACGATGAACTGCGAGAAGTGCACCGCCGCGATGGGGCCGGTATCGACGTCGTCGAAGCCGCGGGCGCCCTGGGCCTCGCGCTCGGCGGCGGTGGTCGGCCGCGGGGGCGTCTCGTCCTCGAGGACGGCGCGTGCCGCGAGCGCGATGTCGATCGCGAGCTGCTCCTTGCCCTCGAGCGTCAGCAGCTCCGACGCCGACCGCGAGCTGAGCAGCAGCAGGATCGCGTTGCGCACCGCCGGCATCGACGCCTTGAGCCGGGTCTCGACGGGAGAGTCGGAGACTTCGAGGACCACCGCGACCTGCGCGTAGCGATCGAGATTGGCGTCGCTGAGGTTGACCACGAACTGGTCCATCGGCACGAAGATGCGTGCTTCGCCCGGCCTGCGCGATTTCTTCGAGGAGGCGTCGGCCGTGGCGGTCGCCGCCGCGGCGCCGCTCGAGGCGAAGTACCAGGCGGCGCCGCCGGCGATCCCGGCAACCAGGACCATCGCCATGGCGACGAGCGCGATCTTCAGTCCCTTCCCCTTGCTTGCGGGTGCTTCGGTCTTTTCCTCTGCCATGTCCGCTCCGTGCTGGCGCATGCCACGCATTCACCCGCCCGCCGCAGCCGGCGGGCGCATGAAGGCATTCTGGGAAAACTTGAGGTTTCCCGGACGCGGGATAAGGGGAGGCGGGCCGGCGCTTTTCGAATCAGGCGAAGAGGTCGACCAGCGCGTCCGGCCGTCGGTTCAGGCCGAGCGGCCGGGCCGGCCCGTCGACGGTCGCGACGGGCCGCTGGGCGGATCGCCGTGGCGGCGCCCCATCGGCCGGGCTCCCGTCGTGCTCGCGATGGAATCCCGGGCCGACGTGGGTGTCGGCCAGCGACAGGCCCTGCTCCGCCAGCAGCGCCCCCAGGTCGGCAAGCGACCGCTCCAGCGCCTGCCGGGTGTCGGGGTTCGGCGCGGTGAAGTGCACGCTGGCGGCGTTGCCGTCGAGGCTGAGCTCGACGCGCACTGGGCCGAGTTCGGCCGGGGAGAGGATGAGCTCGGCCTGGTCCAGATCCATGCGCAGCGCCATGACGAGCTGCTGGCCGAGCGCCTGCGGGAAGGCCGGGGAGAACACCGGCGCCGCGACTGGCAGGGCGACCGCGCGAGGGGCTCCCGGATTCGCAGGCGATGCCGGCACACCCGGGGTCGCGGTGGCGATGTCCCCCGAAGCCGAAGCGCCGGTGGGGCCTTCGATCCCGGGCGTGTGGCCCGACGGCTCGAGCGCCATCGATGCGCGCGCCGACATGGCCTGCACCTCGGTCGGTGCCGGCGCCGCGGGCAGCGCCGGTCCACCGCGCGCGGCGGCGCCCGTGCGGGTGGCCGCGACACCGGAGGTCGGGGCGGCGTCCGTGGCCGCCAGCCTCGGGCCGGTCCGCCCGGCCGCCGTGGGACGGCGCGTGGCGCGACCCACGCCTTCGAGGGCTCCGGCAGCCGCGCCGGTACCGGGCTCGGGCGGCGTGGCGGGGGTGGTCGCGACCCTTCCGGGCGGGGTGGCGGCCGCCTCCGCGTCCACCGGGCTCGAGGCGTCGGCCATGCGTCCGTCGCCATCGTCGCGAGCGTCCTCGCCCGCGATTTCCCCGGCGGGCCCGAAGGTCCTGCGCGTCGCATCGCCCGGCCGCGCCGGGGCCGCGCGACCCGCTGCCAGGGCGTCACCCAGGTCGGCATCCGGCGTGTCGCCCAGCTCGGGCGTGGTGGCTTCCGCGACGACGGGGGAGGGGGCGGGCATGGGGCCCGGCGCCAGCCCGAGCGGGATCATCGGGACCTCGGCCTGCGCCTTCTCCCGTTCCCGGGAAAGGCGCTCCGGCCGCGCTCGTGCCGGGCCGCCTTCCGGCGCCACGGCATCGGAAGCGCCCGGAGGTTCTTCCATCGCGGATTCGGTGCCAGCCGGCTTCGCCCGCGCCGATCCGGCGCGGTCCTCGCGCGTGCCCTTCGCGGAATCCGACTGCCGGTGGCCGGTCGCCCGCTGCAGCACGTCCGCGAACCCGTCGCCCGACTCGCCGTCCCCTTTCCCGCTCCCGGCCTGCGGGCCGGGCGCCAGCTCGGGCACCGGGAGGGGCATCGCCGACAGCGGATTCATCGCCCGGGCCTCACGCGAGGATGGCGGCCGGACGCGAGATCGTCCTGGGCGTGCTGTTCGGCGGCATCCTCGCGGCGTCGGCGCGCGCGCTCGCGGCGCTGCTCCAGCGCGCGCAGGGCCTGCAGTCGCGCATGCGCCTTGCGCAACTCTTCCGATCGCGCATCGACGGATCGCTCGAGATCCAGGCACTGCGCGCGCTGGGCCTCGATCGCCTCGTCGAGCTTGCCGCCGAATCGCGCGTGTACCGCCAGGCCGCTGGCGCCCGGCAGGGCTCCCAGGGCGGCGCGACGGTTGTCCCGATGGCCCTGGCGATACTGCTCCAGCGACTGCAGCGTGCCGCTCGCCTTCGCGCGGGCCTGTTCGGCGCGGGCGCGGCGGGTGGCGGCCAGATCGCGATTGCGGTCGGCCATCTCGATGAGTTTCTCGAGCACAGCTGGCTTCACGTGCTTGCCTCTTCGGTCAGGTCAGGTGCATGTCGATCGGGTTCGATGCCGAGCCCGGCGAGGGCGGCGAGCGACGACTGGAAGTCGCACTGCGCCGAGCGGTCCTGGCGCAGGAAGCGCCCGATTGCGGGCGCCACCGAGATGGCGCGGTCGATCTCCGGGTCCGATCCGGGCATGTAGGCGCCCACCGCGATCAGGTCGCGATTCTGCTGGTAGGTGGCCCATGCGCCGCGTACGGCGCGGGCCAGCGCCTGGTGGTGCGGGTCGGTGACGGCGGTGGCGACGCGCGAGATGGACTGCTCGATGTCGATCGCCGGGAAGTGACCGGCCTCCGCGAGCCGCCGCGAGAGGACGAAGTGCCCGTCGAGGAACGAGCGGGCGGCTTCGCCGACGGGGTCGTTCGCGTCCTCGCCCTCGGTGAGCACGGTGTAGAAGGCGGTGATCGATCCGCCGCCGCGCGGGCCGTTGCCGCTGCGTTCGACGAGCTGCGGCAGCCGGGCGAAGACGGAAGGCGGGTAGCCCTTGGTCGCGGGCGGTTCGCCGATCGCGAGCGCGACCTCGCGAGCCGCCATTGCGAAGCGCGTGAGCGAATCCATGAGCAGGAGCACGTGCTTGCCCTCGTCGCGAAAATGCTCGGCGATCGCGGTCGCGTAGTTGGCGGCCTGCATCCGGAGGAGCGGCGGCTCGTCCGCCGGGGCCGCCACCACGACCGAGCGCCGACGGCCCTCGTCGCCCAGGATGTCCTCGAGGAACTCCTTGACCTCGCGGCCGCGCTCGCCCACGAGCCCGACCACGATGACGTCCGCGCGGGTATAGCGCGCCATCATGCCCAGGAGAACGCTCTTGCCCACGCCCGGGCCGGCGAACAGGCCGAGGCGCTGGCCGCGTCCCACGGTGAGCATCGCGTTGATCGCCCGTACACCGGTATCGAGGGGCTCCCGGATCGGGTCGCGCTCCATCGCGTTGATCGGACGCGCATGGATGGGCAAGGCTTCGGCGCGCAGGATGGGGCCGAGGCCGTCCAGGGGCCGGCCCCGCGCATCGAGCACTCGGCCGAGCAGTCCCGGGCCCATGGGCAGCCGCCGCATCCGGTCGGTCGCGCGGCGCCAGGGATGCGAGGGATGCCCGAGCGTGGGCGCGCGCACGGGGCGCTCCAGCGGCCGCACGATCGCCCCAGGGGAAAGGCCGAGCGTCGGCGTGGCCGGCATCAGGAGCAGCCGGTCCTCGCCGAAGCCGACCACCTCGGCCTCGACGCCGCCGCCGGGACCGCCGGCATGATGCTCGGGCTCGATCACGCAGACGCTGCCGAGCGGCAGCTTGAGGCCGGTCGCCTCCACGACGAGCCCGGCGGCACGCGCGAGCCTTCCTTCCTGGCGGATCGGCCGGGCGGACCGGAGCATCTCGTCGAGATTGTCGAACCAGCGCGACCAGCGCGCCGCATCCCGTCGCAGGGGCGAGGCGAAGCGCTCAGTCATCGACGCGGAACTCCGGGGCATCGCCGAGCTGCTCGGGGGCGCCCTCGCCGATCGCGGCCAGCACGTGGCGCCAACGCGTCTCGAGGGTGGCATCGATCGCCGCCATCGGGGAGTCGACGAGGCAGCCGCCCGGGCGCACGGACATGTCCACGCGCAAGTCGCAGCGACCGTTCGCGACGAGTTCACCGAGCGCCTCGCGCACGACGGCTTCGTCGGCCGGCGCGATGCGCAGTACGATCCGCCGCGCCTCGGCGAGCACATCGGCGATCGCCTCCCTCAATGGCGGCAGGACCGCATCGGGCCGCGTGTCGACATGCGTGCGCACCACCTGGGCGGCCATCTGCAGCGACAGCCCGAGCATCCGGTTGGCAAGCGACTCCTCGAGCGCTGCGAGTGACTGGTCGAAGTCGGTGACGATCGCCTCGACGCGTTGCGCGAGCGAACCGGCGCTGGCCCGTTCTTCCTCCTCGCGCGCTCGGGCCGCTTCCGCGAGCCCCTCCTCCCGTCCCTGCCGGCGGCCCTCCTCGAAGGCCGCCGCCCGGACCGCCTCGAGCGACTCCTGCGGCGTCTCGACGGCGGCCGACGAGGCCGGCATCGCGGCTTCGCGACCGAGGACGGCGAGGCGGAACGGCAGGACCGAGCCGAGCCGATCGGCCGCGATGATCCGGCTAGACATAGGCTTCCGAGCCGGTACCGATCGTCATCTGTCCTTCGTCGACGAGGCGGCGGACCGTCTTCAGGATCTCGCGCTGCTCGGCCTCGACCTCGGAGAGCTTCACCGGGCCCTTCGCCTCGAGGTCCTCGCGCAGCGCCTCGGCGGCGCGCGTGCTCATGTTGCGGAAGATCTTCTCGCGCAGCTCGGGTTCCGCTCCCTTCAGTGCGATGACGAGCGCATCGCTCTGGATTTCCCGGAGCAGGGCCTGGATGCCGCGGTCGTCCACCTGCAGCAGGTCCTCGAAGGTGAACATCTGGTCCATGATCTTCTGGGCGATGTCCGGGTCCTGGTCGCGGATCCACTCGAGCACCTGGGCGTCGGCGCCGCCGCCCAGGAAGTTCAGGATCTCGGCGGCCGACTTGGTGCCGCCCAGCTTCGTGCGCTTCAGCCGGTCGGTCCCGCTCAGCAGCTTGCCGAGGACTTCGTTGAGTTCGCGCAGGGCTGTCGGCTGTATGCCCTCGAGCGTCGCGATGCGATACATGATGTCCGCCCGCATGCGTTCGGGCAGGTGCTGCAATACCTCGGACGCATGGTCGCGCTCGAGATGCACGACGATGGACGCCACGATCTGGGGATGCTCGTGGCGTACGAGCTCCGCAACGGAGGCTGCGTCCATCCACTTGAGGCTTTCGATGCCCGAGACATCGCCGCCCTGCAGGATGCGGTCGATGAGCAGGCCGGCCTTCTCCTCGCCAAGCGCCTGGGTCAGTACCGCGCGCACGTACTCGTCCGTGTTCTCGACGAGCTGGCTGTTGGCCTCCGCATCGGCCCTGAACCGCTCGAGGACGGCCTCGACGCGGTCGCGCCGGGTGGTCTTCATCTGCGCCATCGCCTCGCCGAGGCGCTGCGCCTCCTTGGGCGTGAGGTGCTTGAACACCTGCGATGCGGCGTCCGCCCCCATCGCGAGCAGGAGGACGGCGGCGTCGTTGATCCCCTCGTCGCTCATGGCTAGTGGCGCTCCTCGGTGGCAACCCAGCTGCGGATCACGCTCGCCACGGTGCCGGGATTCTCGCGCGCGAGCTGCAGGACATCGGCATTGGGCGTCGCGCCGAGCGCCGGCTTCGATTCCGGCGTCGGGAGCGCCACATCGTCGGCCACGACCTGCTGCACGCGGGACGCCGGGCTCGCCTGGTTGGCCGAGCGCAGGCTTCGCAGCGCGGGGCGGATGACCATCAGGATCGTGGCGAGGCCCAGCAGCAGCAAGCCGATGTGCTTGCCGAACTCGCGCGCGGTGTCGATGACCTGCGGATCCTTCCAGAGTGGCACCTCGGGCAGCGGCGGCAGTTCCTCGCGGGTGAACGGCGTATTCAGCACGCTGAGCGAATCGCCTCGCGCCTCGGAGAAGCCGATCGCCTCGCGCACCAGGGCGTTGATGCTCTCGAGCTCGGCGGCCGTGAGGGCCTCCTGCGTCTGGTTGCCCTCCGCATCGACGCCGTGCCGGTAGTCGATCAGGACCGCGGCGGCGAGCCGCTTCACGGTGCCGGTCGGGCTGCGGGTCACCCGGATCGTCTTGTCGACCTCGTAGTTCGTGACCGAATCGCGACGCGCGAGGCCAGCGGCCGCGGCACCTTCGGGGGCGCCGGCGCCGGTTTCCTGCGCGGGCCCGTTGGCCGGGGCGCTGGCCGCCGCGGGCGGCTGGTTGCTGAGGGCGCCCGGGATGCCCTGCGCCGTGGCCGCGCCGGGTGCGGGATCGATGCTCACCTGCTGGCTGCGGATCGCGGCCGGCTCGCCGTTCTGGTTCGGACGATAGAGCTCGGCGGTCGATTCCTGCTGCGTGAAGTCGATTTCGGCCGTCACCTGGGCGCGCACGTTGCCCTTGCCGACGATCGGCTCGAGGATGCCCACGATCCGATCGATGTAGCTGGCTTCGATGCGGCGCGCGTAGTCGAGCTGGGCGGAATCGAGCCCGTGGTCGGCGGCGTCGCGGTTCGAGAGCAGCATCCCGTCCTGGTCGATGACGCTGACCCGGCTCGGGGTGAGCTCGGGCACCGATGCCGCCACGAGGTTCACGATGCCGGCGACCTGGCCGCGCTCGAGCACCCGGCCCGGGTGCAGGTTGAGCAGGACGGATGCCGACGGGAGCTGGCGCTTGCGCACGAAGCCGGTGTTGTTGGGCATGGCGAGGTGTACGCGCGCGGAGCGCACCGCGGCGAGCGACTGGATCGAACGCGCGAGCTCGCCCTCCAGCCCGCGCTGGAAGTTCAGGCGCTCCTGGAACTGGGTCATGCCCAGTTTCTGGCTGTCGAGGATCTCGAAGCCGACGGTGCCGCCGCGCGGCAGCCCCTGGCCCGCGAGCTTCAGGCGCACGTCGTGCACCCGGTCGGCCGGTACCAGGATCGCGCCGCCGCCGGCGGCGAATCGGTAGGGCACGTCGAGCTGGGTGAGGGCGGCCACGACCGCGCCGCCGTCGCGGTCCTCCAGGTTGGCGAAGAGGACCCGGTAGTCGCTCTCCTTCGAGTACAGGAAGGCGGCCGCGATCACCGCGGCCAGCGCTGCGATGCCGAACACCAGGACCAGCAGCTGGCGGACCGGCAGGGCGGCGAGGCCGCCGAGCGGGGAGGTGCCGGCGGCCGGTGCGGAAAGGGATGTGTCCATCGCGTCTTCGTCTCGGTTCCGTGTTCCTTGGCGGGTCGAGACGATTCTGCGGAAAACTTTAGGGCCCGAAGCCCCGAATTAGCGGCGCCGCGCCCCGCTTATTCCGGGCCCTCCCCGGGCGCCGGCTGCAACAATGCCGCCATGCCCTCCAGGGAGCATCGACCATGGAAATCGGATCACTAGGCGCGCTCCAGCAGGCGCTGCAGGCGGCGTCACGGAACCAGGCCCAGGCCCTGCGCCAGTCCCAGCCTGGCGCGGGGCAGGCGAGCTTCGGCACGGCCCTGAACGATGCCCTCAAGTCGGTGAGCCAGGTCCAGAACGAGACCACGGCCATGATCAAGGCCTACCAGGGCGGCGACCCCTCGGTCAGCCTGGAAGAGACGATGGCCTCCATGCAGAAGGCCCAGGTCTCCTTCCAGGCCGCCCTCACGGTGCGCAACCGGCTGGTGGCGGCCTACACCGACATCATGAACATGCAGGTGTAGGCGCGGACCTGCCCGTCGGCGGCCGGGCTCAGAACCGGTAGGTCGCCGCGAGCCCGGTGTCGGTCGGCATGGACTCGGCCGGCACGATGATCACCTCGCCGCTGGTCCGCAGGACCTGTTCGCCGATGTCGTCGAACAGGTCGTCGAGATGCGGGTTGTCGATGTCGCCGGGAACGATCGAGCCCGTCTCGAGCACGAGGCGCCCCGCCTGCTGGCGGTCCGCCTCGAGCAGCAGGCATGCGATGCGGCCGTCCACCGCGGCGCGCGCGGCATCCGGAAGCTGGTCGGTGGCCTGGCCCCTGGCATGGGCTGCGCGATAGCGGTCGACGAGGCCGGCGAGCCGTTCCAGGTAGCGCGGCTGGACCAGCGTCCAGGCCTCGGTTCGAAGCGCCTGGGGCGTGAGCGAGTCGGGATCGCGCTCGATGCCCGCCGGAAGCAGGGCAGGGTTGTCGCTGATCCGGCGAAAGCGCGCCTGGTGCTCCGGCAGCGCCATCAGGATGAGCGGCATGCCGCTCGGGCGCGAATGATGTTCCGTCACCCCGCGGTCCACGGCGCGAAAGAACGCCTCGACCTCGGCCTCGAGATAGTCCTGCCGGACGTCGGTGCCCTGGCGCGCGGTCGCCTCGCTGCCCGCCCGGCCATGGAAGCGCGTGGCGCGCTCGCGCTCGATGTCCCGGTCGAGCGCCTCCTCGATCGTGGCGGACACCTCGCTCGCCAGCGGGATCTCCTCCAGGCCGTCCCGGTTGCCCTCGAACAGGCGCGCCTTGCGGCGATCGAGGCCGAGGACCTGGTAGCGATCGGCGGACTGCACGATGCGCATCAGGGGCTTGGTGTGGAAGCTGTCGGCCGCCACGGCGAGGGGGGCCACCGGTCGCTGGAGGCGATAGACGCGAAAGAGGTCCTTCGACCGCAGGACGGCGAGGCCGTCCGCGGGGCGGTTCCAGAATTCGGCATCCTCGGCGAGCTCCCGCAGCGGCGCGAGCAGGGGAGCCACGTCGCCGCCCGGATATCGCTTCAGCAGGGACTGCTCGAGGTCCTTCAGCAGGTTGCGGTAGCGGATGGGATCCTGCTGGCGCTCGGGGAAGGCGCGATGCGTCGGCTGGTAGAGCGACAGGCAGGGGCCGTCGCGACTCGCGAGCAGCAGCTGGGGATAGTCCTTGTCGAGGGAATGCATGTCGGGGGCCTCCATTGGATCTGACCTGGCGGCATCGACGGCTCGACGCCGGATGCGTTGTGCCCATGATGCCCCGGATGCGCCGGGGCGTATTGGCTCAGGTCAAGGATGGTGCGGGATTCGGGCCCGCCCCCGCGCAGGACGTGCCGGCCTTGCGGCCTCAGGCGAAGCGCCGGCTCGGCGGCCCTTCGGCGAGCGCTTCGAGGAACCGCTCGTCCGCGCTCACCCAGGGCTGCCGCCGGTAGCGCCGGTAGAGGTCGAAGACGGGATCGATCACCTCCGGCCGGGGCACGCCCGCCCGGTAGGGCTTGTTCAGCGTGATCGAGAAGTATCCGTCCGGCCGGTATGGGTTGCCGCAGGCCCCGGACACGAGGAACCAGATCGTGTAGTTCAGCCGGTTTCCCTGGCAGGGCACCGGCTCGGCGGAGAACAGGACCGACGCGACTTCGCCGAGCGCCAGGTGGCAGTGATGGTCCTCGAACCGCCCGACCTGCCACGAAACATGGCCCTGTTCCTCGTAGCGGTAGAGGCCACCGAGCCGGTCGGTCTTGAACTCGACCAGGGTGCGGTCGCGGAAGATGACGAGCGACGCCTCGGGCAGCGCGAGGGCCTCCCGCAGCAGCGGCACGATGCGCGGTTCCGGGCCAGCGGGGCGCGCCTTCGCGGCCGGCGCGCCCAGGGCGGCGAGCGCCGACTCCCAGTCCCTGTCGTCGAACCGCTGGCCGCTCGCCTCGGCGAGGCATTCGAAAAGCGCGCCGGCGTGGACATTGCGCCTGGCCTCGGGCGTGACCGTCAGCCTGACGAGATCCGGGCGGCGCGCGAGATGGGCCCTCGCCGTGCGAAAGAATCGTCCGGCGGCCTCGGGATCGACCCTGCGGTCCTGCAGGTAGGGATTCGCGTACATCAGCGAGACCATCCAGTCCTCGGTGGGATTGCCCGCCTCGTCGGTGGCCAGCAGCCGGATCTCGAGCGAGGGATCGAAGCCCAGGCAGACGCTCGGGGCGACGACGTAGGAAAGCGCATGAATGCGCCCGAAGTCGATGTGCAGGTGGTGGCGCTGCTGCCGGATCCGCAGCTCCCGGATGCCCGCGAAGCGGCCCTCGTAGGCGGGCGGCAGCAGGGCGGCGGTGCCGCCGGGCATCAACTCGGAGATGGCGCCCTCGGACCAGCGGCCGCAGACGATCGTGATTCCCGGGTCGGCGAGCCAGTCGCTCACCGCGTCGTGGAAGAAGGCAAAGCGCTCTTCCAGCTCCGCCTGGGTCCCATCCTCGCCTGCCTGCGCGAGTGCATCGCCCGGGCGCTTCATGTCCTGCCTCCAGGGCTCGCCGTCCAGCGGCGGCCGATCGATCCTGCAAGGGTTTCGAAACCGGACGATCTTGCCGTCTCGGCCGGCGCCGGGTCAAGCCGGCATGGTCACCGGCCCCGGCGCGGTTCGAGCTGGAGGTCGTTGACGAGCACCTGGAGGGCCCGCTCGACCTCGGGAGGCATGGGGCCGAACTCGCAGCCGACGCGGATCGGGTCGGCCGCCTCGTCGATCCTCGACGCGACCAGCATGCAGGGCAGCGGGGGCCTGCCGGCGAACTCGATCCGGGAATGCTCCCAGACGTTGCCGACGGCCGGCCGGCCTTCCTCCTGCCACGCGAGGAGGAGTCCTCGCACGCTCAGGTCGACGATGCCGAACGAGCGCTCGGTGCCCGGCGCCTCGCGGATCACGCAGCGCCCCTGTCCCGGCGGGGTCGGCACCCGGTAGGCATCGCGGCGTTGCAGGCGATAGACCGCAAGGGGCGGTGCGCCATGCAGCCGGGCCGGCCCTGGCGGGAGCGCGACGCCGCGCAGGCGGGCATCGAACTGGATCTTGACGCCGTCGAGATAGGCGACGCCGACGTAGTCGTCCTCGGTGCCGTCCGCCGCCGGCATCGCCGCGAGATCACGGGCCGTGCCGCGCGCGCCGTCGTCGCCCCCATGGCCGCCCACGAGATCGATGGCGATGCCGTCGTCGTCGCATTCGACGATGCACCCGAACCGGTGAAGGGCGGGATCGCGACGAGGACGAACCGCGACCGGCGCGGCGCGCCGGCTGAGTTCGCGCAGCAGGGCCCGCGCGAGAGGCTGTGCCACCAGTGCGCGAGCCTCCACCAGCAGGCCGGGCGGTTCCGGCAGGAAGTCGAAGTGATCGTTCTGCGCAGGCATCGCGTCAGAATGGACCGGATGTCGCCTCTTCCGGTGCGTGACCCGAACTGCCGGCGCGGGCGGCCGGGCGGACATCGAGCAGGGCGTCGAGCCGGCGTGCCCAGGGCTGCCGGAGCTGCCTGACTTCGGCATCGATCCGGACGAGCCTGGCGAGCAGGCGGACGCGTTCGGCTTCCTCCGTGGCCGGCAGGGCAGGACCGTCGCGGCGGGCGCCGTCGAGCGCCCTGGTCAAGCGGCCGATCGCGCCGGCGGTGACGGCGACTTCATCCCATCGTCCGGCCCGCGCATGCTCGAGCATCGTCTCGGCGTTTTCGACCACCCGGCGATACGAATCGATCATCGGCATTCCGATCGCCCGTCAGGCGACTTCCAGGTCACGCCGAACGGCGCGCCCCGGGGCGATCTCGCGCCAGCCCGCATGGATCTCCGCGAGCGTCCTGCGGGCGAGGTCGAGCCGCGCGCGATCGTTGTGCCGGCTTGCCTCGAGCAGCTGCAAGGAGACGAAGAGGTAGAGCGACCGCAGGTTCTCCGCGATCTCCCCGGCGGACATGTCCAGCGCGGCATTGAGCCCTTCGTCCACGATGCGGATCGCCCGGGTGATCGCCTCGCCCTTGGCGGCGATGTCGCCCCGGGCCATGGCATCGTCCGCCTTGGCGATGAACTCGCTGGCGCCTTCGAAGAGCATGTCGATCAGGCGATGGGGATTGGCGTCTGCCACGGCGGTCTCGGTGCCGAGCTGGCGGTAGGCCTGGGCGGGATTCCGGAAGGGAGCGAACATCGTGCGCCTGCTGGGGTTGTCTCTCGATACCTTCTGTATCGGCCCGCGGCCTTGCGCCTTTAGCGCGAAGGCGGACTATCGTCGCTTCCTGCGCGACGGGCGCATCGCGTCCTATTCGCCGGTGGGAATCCTGCTGACGGCGGCGAGCGAGCCGTTCAGTTGCGCGAGACTCGCGTCGAGCGCGCTGTACTGCCGGATCAGGCGTGCCTCGATCAGCGTGAGGCGGCTCTGCAGGCGCTCCTCCCGATCCTCGATGATTCGACGCCTGGCCTTCAGGGAATCGGTCGCGCCGCTGATGGCGCCGTCGATGCCCAGCATGTCGTCGAGCAGGTCCCGAACCTGCCGGCCGATGCCGAGCACGCCGGCATCCTGGTCGTTCGCGGCGAAGAGCTGCTGGACCTGCTTCGGGTCGGCAAGGGCGACGGACAGCTTGTCCTCGGCCACCTTCAGGGACCCGTCACGCTGGATCTCGATGCCCACGTCCGAGAGTCGCCCGAGATCGAGTCCTGCCACGCCGGAGCCGACGATCGAGCGCAACTTCGACTGCATCATCGTGACGGTCTGGTTGCCCTGCAGCGGTCCCGCGACACGCGTGGCCGGATCGTAGCCGGTCTGGCTTCGCACGAGGCTGTTGAGCTCGTTGTAGGCGTTGACGAACTCGTCGATGCCGGCCCGCACGGCCTCCGTGTCGGTCGTGATGTCCACCGTGACCGGATTGGCGCTCACCTGGTGGAAGGTGAAGCTGACGTTCTCGAGGAGGTCGTTCGCGCTGTTGGAGGCGAGGCTCAGGGCGAGGCCGTTGAATTCCACCTGGGCGTTGCTCGCCGCCTGGATGCGCGTGATCGCACCGGCGGCATCGCCGGGCGCATAGGCGAGGGCGCCGAGCCCGAGCCCACCGGCCCCGCTGCCGTCGTCCACGGCGTCGATCCGGAATGCCTGGGCCTCGCCGCTCTCGGCGCTGCGGACCATCAGGCGGGTGCCGGCCTCGTCGTTGACCAGGGTCGCGCCGATCCCCGCACCGGCGCTGTTGATGGCGTCCCGCACCTGGGCCAGGGTGGCGCCGGCGGGCACCACCACCTGGACCGGCGCGCGCTCCGGATCCGGGACGAAGGCACCGCCGTCCCCCGTGCCGAAGGTGATCGTGAGCGAGCCGCCGCCCACCAGGGCGTCGGCGCCCGGCAGGGGAGCGGTCACGAGGGTCTGGTGCTGGGCGAGCGCGTCCACCCGCAACGAGTAGCTGCCGGGAAGCGCGCCGGCGGACGCGGTCGCCTGGACGACGTCCGGCTGCGCGCTGCTCGCCTTGGCGGCGCTCCAGTTCCCCGCGCCCGCGATCGAGACCGCCGCGCTTCGCAGCTTGTCCATCGCCGCCTTGAGCTTGCCGACTTCCGAGAGCTTCGTGTCGATGCCCTTGAGCTTGTTGTTGATGAGGGCGAGCGGGGCGCGTTCGATGTTCATCAGCTGCGAGACGATCGCATTGACGTCGATCATCCCGCCCATGCCAACGGAACCGGTTGCCATCGGTCAGACTCCGAAAGTTGCGGGGGCGCGGCCCGCCGCGCCGGCGGCCGTGCACGGCGATCCGTCGCCGCTGCCTGTACGGAATATCGGCAACGACGTACGGATGTTGAGGGATCCACGGCCGCCGGCTCGAAGCCGGCGGCACGGCGGGCCGCGGGCGAACCGGGCCGGCGCCGGCGGCTCGTCCGCCCCCGCGCTCAGCGTTGCAGCAGCTGCAGCACGGTGTTCGGCATCTGGTTGGCCTGGGCGAGCATGGCGGTGCCCGCCTGCTGCAGGACCTGGGCGCGCGTCATCGCGGCGGTCTCGGCCGCGAAGTCGGCGTCCATGATGCGGCTGCGGGCGGCCGTCTGGCTCTCGACCGCGGACTGCAGGTTCGAGATGACCGACTCGAAGCGGTTCTGGGCCGCGCCGTAGGTCGCCCGCTCGGTGGTGAGCAGGTCGATCAGGGTCTCGATGTCGTCCATGGCGGTCGTTGCGCCCGCCGCGGTGGCGATCGAGCCGCTGGTGACCGCCGTGACCTCGGCCGCGCCGGAAAGATCAGTAGTGGTGATGCTGATCGCGTTGATCAATGCATCGCTGCCGGCGCCCACCTGGAAGTTCTGCGTCCCCGCGTCTCCCGCCAGGATCGCCAGCCCGTTGAACGTCGTGCTGGCGATCGTGCGGGTGATCTCCTGGGCGAGCTGCTGGTACTCGGCGTCGAGGTTGGCGCGGTCCTCGGCGGTGTTGGTGGCGTTGGCCGACTGCACCGCGAGCTCGCGCATGCGCTGGGCCATCTCGCCGATCTGGCCGAGGGAGGCCTCGGCGGTCTGCGCGAGCGAGATGCCGTCGTTGGCATTGCGGATCGCCACGTTCATGCCGCGGATCTGGGTGTTCATCCGCTCGGCGATCGCCAGGCCGGCGGCGTCGTCCTTGGCGCTGTTGACGCGCAGGCCCGAGGACAGGCGCTGCACGGCGGTCGCCAGCGAGCTGCTGTTGGTGTGCAGGTTGCGCTGGGCGTTGAGGGACATCAGATTGGTGTTGATCACCTGGGACATTGGGTTCTCCTTGGCATCGGGCGATGCATGGCGCCACGATGCCATCGGGGGGGTGACGCCGATCGGCGGAAAAGCCGGCGTCGTCCCGACCAGATTTCCCTCGTCCGGGAACAGGAAAAGGGGGCCGGCGGGGTATCACCCCGTCGGCCCCCTTCGGCCATGGCCGTCTCGCGGGGATCAGCGCAGGAGGCTGAGCACCGTGTTCGGCATGGCGTTGGCCTGCGAGAGCATCGCGACGCCGGCCTGCTGCAGGACCTGGGCGCGCGTCATCGCGGCGGTCTCGGCCGCGAAGTCGGCGTCCATGATGCGGCTGCGGGCGGCCGTCTGGCTCTCGACCGCGGACTGCAGGTTCGAGATGACCGACTCGAAGCGGTTCTGGGCCGCGCCGTAGGTCGCCCGCTCGGTGGTGAGCAGGTCGATCAGGGTCTCGATGTCGTCCATGGCGGTCGTTGCGCCCGCCGCGGTGGCGATCGAGCCGCTGGTGACCGCCGTGACCTCGGCCGCGCCGGAAAGATCAGTAGTGGTGATGCTGATCGCGTTGATCAATGCATCGCTGCCGGCGCCCACCTGGAAGTTCTGCGTCCCCGCGTCTCCCGCCAGGATCGCCAGCCCGTTGAACGTCGTGCTGGCGATCGTGCGGGTGATCTCCTGGGCGAGCTGCTGGTACTCGGCGTCGAGGTTGGCGCGGTCCTCGGCGGTGTTGGTGGCGTTGGCCGACTGCACCGCGAGCTCGCGCATGCGCTGGGCCATCTCGCCGATCTGGCCGAGGGAGGCCTCGGCGGTCTGCGCGAGCGAGATGCCGTCGTTGGCATTGCGGATCGCCACGTTCATGCCGCGGATCTGGGTGTTCATCCGCTCGGCGATCGCCAGGCCGGCGGCGTCGTCCTTGGCGCTGTTGACGCGCAGGCCCGAGGACAGGCGCTGCACGGAAGTCGCCAACGCGTTCTGGGTCGCCGAGAGGTTGCGCTGGGCATTCAGCGCCATCAGGTTGGTGTTGATGATCTGGGCCATTAGAGGACTCCTTGAGTTTGATTTCCTGGCGGCTTTGGGCCGCATCGCCGGGGCCCTGTGCCCTGGCTATCCGGAGAGCCCTTGAGGCTTCTCTGCGAGCCGCGGGGCGACGGGACCATCCCGTTGCCAGCGAATAACGGTCGGGGTCGCCCCGGCTTTAATCCGGTCGCCGAGCGGCGGCCGGAAGGGGCCCTGCGGGGATAGGAAGACTTCCTACACGGGTAGGAATTCGGCCCAGCCGAGAATCGGAAGGAGTCGGATTCAAGAAAAGGGAGTCGCGGCCGACACTGCGTCCCACGTGTCCACCACTGCCCAGGGGAGAAGAATATGTCGGTCGAGTCCAAGTTGGCCCACGAAATTACCGAGATCAACCTGTCCTATTTGATTCTGGCGCAGCAGCTCATTCGCGCCGACCGGCCGACGGCGCTCTATCGGCTCGGCGTGACGGACGAGGTCGCGGACCTCATCGACAGCCTCAAGCCGAGCCAGATGCTCAAGGTGGCGAGCGGCAACACCCTCATGTGCCGCCTGCGTGTCGACGACGCGATGGTGTGGGGGCTGCTGGCCGAGCATGCCCGCGCCGACCAGCCCGGCCAGGAGAAGACGGCCGAGCGCCTGCATGCCGCCATCCTTATGGCCGGCCGCTACGAGGAGTCGGTGGAATGAGCGCCCGCAGCCTTCTCAAGGACAATCGCCAGACCCAGCGCGCGATCGCCCTGATCGGGATCGGCGCGCGCTTGCAGGTGCTGCAGTCGGAGACCGACCTGCCGTACGAGCGGCTCCTGAAGCTCTACAAGGAAGTGACCGGCAAGTCGCCATCGAAGGGCCAGCTGCCTTTCTCGACGGACTGGTTCATGACCTGGCAGCCGAACATCCACGCGTCGCTGTTCTACAACCTGTACGAGTACCTCATCAAGACCAGCGCGATCGACGACATCGAGGCGATCATCCGTGCCTACAAGCTCTACGTCGCGGAGACGGAGCAGGCCGGGATCGAACCGCTGCTCTCGTCCACCCGGGCCTGGCGGCTCGTGCGGTTCGTCGATGCCGGCATGCTCTGCACCACTCGGTGCACGCGCTGCAGGGGGAACTTCATCAACCACGCCTACGAGCTCGACCGGGACTTCGTCTGCGGGCTCTGCCGCCCGCCGGCCCGGGCCGGCAAGGCGAGCCGGCGGGGTGCGATCCACTAGGCGAGGCATCGACGCCGCCGCCGGGCAGGGCGCGGCGACGGAGCCATCGGACACGGGACGGAAAGCGGGGCGATGCCCCGCTTTTCGTCGTTATGGCGCGGGGTCGTGCCGGCATCATGCGTTGCGTTCGCACCGGGCCCCGCGGTCGGCGGGAAATGGCGGCGGATGACCGCTCGGCGGCCGCCGCTCAAGGCGAACGGCAACCGGCCGAAATAGGGTAGGTACTCGCCAGATCCGGATCGCTCGGGGCTCATGTTCGTCATCATCGGATACATCGTCGTCTTGCTCGCGGTCTTCGGCGGCTACGCGATCGCCGGGGGCCATTTCGGGGTCCTGGTGATGGCCGCGCCGCTCGAGATGGTCATCATCGCGGGGGCCGCGCTCGGCGCCTTCCTTGTCGGCAACAACCACAAGGTGCTCAGGGCCACGTTCAAGGCCATCCCCAGCCTGTTCAAGGGCTCGCGCTATACCAAGGCGCGCTACATGTCGCTGCTCGCGCTGCTCTACGACATCCTGCAGAAGGCTCGCAAGGAGGGCCTGATGTCGATCGAGCAGGACGTGGACGAGCCCCAGGAAAGCGCCCTGTTCTCCAACTACCCGGAGATCCAGGCCGACCACCACCTGGTGGAGTTCATCACGGATTACCTGCGCATGATGGTCTCGGGCAACCTGAATGCCCACGAGATCGAGAGCCTGATGGACAGCGAGATCGAGACGCACCACCAGGAGATCCATGCGCCGGCCGGCGCGATCCAGAAGGTCGGCGACGCGCTTCCCGCCTTCGGCATCGTGGCGGCGGTGCTCGGGGTCGTGAAGACGATGGCATCGGTCAACCAGCCGCCCGCGGTGCTCGGACAGATGATCGCGGGCGCGCTGGTCGGCACCTTCCTCGGCATCCTGCTGTCCTACGGGTTCGTGAGCCCCCTGGCGGCCCTGCTCGAGCAGAAGGGCGAGGAGGCGACCAAGGAGCTCGTCTGCGTCAAGACGACGCTGCTCGCGAGCATGCAGGGGTATGCGCCGGCCATCGCGGTGGAGTTCGGCCGCAAGGTCCTGTTCTCGACCGAGCGCCCGAGCTTCAGCGAGCTCGAGGCCGCGGTCAAGCAGCGCCGCGCCTGATCCGGGCGGGACGAAGGGGAGTCATCGCGCACCATGGCGGCGTCCGACAAGAAGATCCAGCCGATCATCGTCAAGAAGGTCCGCAAGCCCGCGCACGGCCATGGCCATGGCGCCTGGAAGATCGCCTATGCGGACTTCGTGACCGCGATGATGGCCTTCTTCCTCCTGATGTGGCTGCTCGGCTCCACCACCAAGGGCGACCTCAAGGGCATCGCGGACCACTTCTCCACGCCGCTGCATGTGGCGCTGAACGCGGGCTCCGGCAGTGGCGACAGCTCGAGCATCATCAATGCCGGGGGCAGCGACCTCACGCGCAGCGTGGGCCAGGTCAAGCGCGGCGAGACGGCCGTCAGGGAACGCACGGTCAATCCGCATGCCCTTGCCCGCGAGAACCGCAGGGTGGAGTCGCGCCGCCTCATGGCGCTGCGCGAGCGGGTCGAGTCGGTGGTGGCGAGCGACCCGACGCTGGCCGACATGCGCAAGCATTTGCGCATGGACCTGACCAGCGACGGCCTGCGGATCCAGATCGTGGACGACCGGCAGCGCCCGATGTTCGATTCCGGCGGGGCGGAGGTGAAGTACTACATGCGCGACCTGCTCCGGGCGATCGGCAAGGTCCTCAACGAGGTGGAGAACCGGGTTTCCCTGGCCGGGCACACCGATGCCGCGCTCTATGCGAACGGCCCGGGCGGCTACACCAACTGGGAGCTCTCGACCGAGCGAGCCAACGCCTCCCGGCGGGAGCTCATCGCCGGGGGCATGCACGAGGACAAGATCATCCGGGTCGAAGGACTCGGGGCGACCCAGCTCTTCGACCCGGAGAATCCGCTCAATCCCATGAACCGGCGGATCTCGATCGTGGTGATGACGAGCGAGGCCGCGGACCGCATCCTGCGCGGGCCGCAGATCGAGGACGAGGACGACGTCTTCGGCGACGACGCCGCGGCGGCGCCGGCCGGGGCGGGCAACGACGGGACGGCACAGGCCGGACCATGAGAAGCGACGGGCCGCAGGGCGAGGCCCGGCATCAATGACCAGGAGTACCCATGGGCAATGACCTACGCTTCCTCATCGTCGACGACTTTTCGACGATGCGGCGCATCATCCGCAACCTGCTGAAGGAGCTGGGCTACGGCAGCGCCGACGAGGCAGAGGATGGGCAGGCGGCATTGAACATGCTGCGCAACGGCGAGTTCCACTTCGTCGTGTCGGACATCAACATGCCGAACATGAACGGCTTCGAGCTGCTGACCGCCATCCGGGCCGATCCCGCGCTCAAGCACCTGCCGGTACTGATGGTGACTGCCGAGGCGCGCAAGGAAGACATCATCATGGCCGCCCAGGCCGGCGCGTCGGGCTACATCGTCAAGCCCTTCACCAAGGCGACGCTCGAGGAGAAGGTCGCCAAGATCCTCGACAAGATGGCCGCCGCCTGAGGAGTCCCATGAGCAAACACGAGGAAGCCGGGCTCGACTGCGATCCCGGGGAGGTGTACCGGTCGATCGGGGCGCTGGCCCGGATGGTCCACGAGGGCCTTCGCCAGCTGGGGCTCGATCGCGCGATCGAGGGCGCGGTGGCCAGCCTGCCGGACGCGCGCGACCGTCTCAACTACATCGCGCGGATCAGCGGCGAAGCGGCCGAGAAGGTGATCGGACAGGTGGAGGGCGCCAAGGCGGAGCAGGCCTCGCTGGCCGCGGAGGCGGCGCGGATGCGCGACCGGCTGGTGCGCGACCCCGTCGCCGCGGTCGCGAGCGGCGAGCTCATGAACTTTGTCGAAAGGGTCGACGCCTCGTGCGCGGGCGCCGACGCCATGCTGACCGAGATCCTCATGGCCCAGTCCTTCCACGACCTGTCCTCGCAGGTCATCTCGAAGGTGGTCGACCTCGCGCAGAACCTGGAGACCGAGCTGGTCCGGCTCCTCATCGAAGTGACGCCCCGCGACAAGCGCGAAGGCCTGGAGAACGGGTGGCTGAACGGGCCGGTCGTCACGGAAGGGGCAGGGCGCGTCGACGTGGTGAACAACCAGGCGCAGGTCGACGAACTGCTCGAGAGCCTCGGCTTCTAGCGCGCGCCCGCACCGGCGGGCCGTCCTGGCCGACGGCCGGCGCGGCCGGCATCGCCGACGGACTCCAGATTCGAGAACAGGCGGATTCGCCCGCCTGATCGGGCCTTAAGTTTCCGGGTGGCCACCAATAATCGATCCCGTCATCAGGGCGAGATCGAATGGCCGACCAGGAAACTTCACGAGAGGACAGGAAGCTACCAGCGTCCGAGAAGCGCCTGCGCGAAGCCCGGGAGGAAGGGCGGGTCGCGCGGTCGCGTGACTTCGGGCATGCGGTGCTGTTCGGGCTCACCGGCCTGACCATGGTCCTTTTCGCCGGCTACCTCGGCAGGCACAGCATCGAACTGGTGCGCCGGGGGCTGCGATTCGACCGCACGATCTCCTTCTCCCCGGAAGCCCTCGGGACCTGGCTGGGCGAGCTCGGCGTCCTCGCGCTGTCCGTCTGTCTCCCGATCGGCGTGGCGGGAACCGTCGCCGCCATCATCGCGGCCGTCGTGCCGGGCGGCCTCGCCTGGACCGGCAAGACGCTCGTCCCCAAGTGGCAGAAGATCAGCCCGCTCGCCGGGCTCAAGCGCATCTTCTCGCGCGACCATCTCGTCGATTCCGTCCGGCTCTCGCTGCTGGTGCTCGGACTGACGCTGGTGGCGGCCGCCTATGTCTGGTGGGAGGGGCCAGCCTTCGCGGCACTGCTGTCCATGGCGCCGGAACATGCGGTGCGCCTCGCTCCCGGACTGGTGGTGCAGGGCGCCGGCTGGCTGCTGCTCATGCTGGTCGTCGTGGCGACGGTGGACGTGCCGATGCAGTGGTTCCGCCACCGCGCCAACCTCAGGATGACGCTCGAGCAGGCGCGCCGGGAGCACAAGGAGACCGAGGGGGATCCGCACGTCAAGGCGCAGCGCCGCCAGCGGCAGCGCGAGATCAGCGCCGCGCGGATGATGGCCAGGGTGCCGACCGCCGACGTCGTCGTGACCAACCCGACCCACTACGCCGTCGCCCTGAAGTACGACGAATCGGTCGGCGGCGCGCCGCGCGTCGTCGCCAAGGGCACCGACCACGTGGCGGCCCGGATCCGGGAGATCGCGCTCCAGTCGGGCGTGCCCCTTCTCGAGGCGCCGCCACTCGCGCGGGCGCTTCATGCCCATGTCGAGCTCGACGCGGAGATTCCGGCGGCGCTGTACAACGCCGTCGCGCAGGTCCTCGCCTACGTGTACCAGCTGCGGGCCGCGGCGGGCCGCCGCGCGCCGTCCGCGCCCACCGACCTGCCGGTGCCGCCGGAGCTCGATCCGCAGTCGGGCGCCACGCCTGAAGGGGGCCGGGCATGAGGGCGCTGCTGCCGACGCCGGGCACGGGGGGCGGCCTGACGGTCAACGTCGCAGGCGTGCAGGTGAGGATGCCGCCGCTGCAGTCGATGGCGGTGCCGGTCATCATCCTGATGATCCTGGCGATGATGATCCTGCCGCTGCAGCCGATCGTCCTCGACCTGCTCTTCACCTTCAACATCGCGGTCGCGATCGTCGTCCTGCTCGTCGCGACCTACACGGTCCGTCCGCTGGACTTCGCCGTGTTCCCGACCGTGCTGCTGGTCACGACCCTGCTGCGCCTGTCGCTCAACGTGGCCTCCACCCGGGCGGTGCTGATGCACGGCCACACCGGCACCGACGCGGCCGGACACGTCATCGAGGCCTTCGCCAACTTCGTCGTGGGCGGGAACTTCGCGGTCGGCATCATCGTGTTCGCCATCCTGACGGTGATCAACTTCATCGTGGTGACCAAGGGCGCCGGACGCATCGCCGAGGTCTCGGCCCGGTTCGCCCTCGACGCCATGCCGGGCAAGCAGATGGCCATCGACGCCGACCTGAATGCCGGCGTGATCGACCAGGAGGAAGCGCGCCGTCGCCGGGCCGAGGTCGGCCACGAGGCGGACTTCTTCGGCTCGATGGATGGTGCCTCCAAGTTCGTGCGGGGCGACGCGATCGCCGGCATGCTGATCCTCGCCATCAACATCGTCGGCGGCCTGGTGATCGGGGTGGTGCAGCATGACCTGTCCCTCTCGAATGCCGCCAACAACTATGTCCTGATGGCGATCGGGGACGCCCTCGTCGCGCAGGTGCCCGCGCTGGTGATCTCGGTCGCCGCCGGCATGATCGTGTCGCGGGTGGGGAACGAGGACGACGTCGGCGGCCAGCTCGCGAAGCAGCTGTTCAATGCGCCCCGCGCCCTCGGCATCGCCGCCTTCGTGGTGGCGCTGCTCGGCAGCGTGCCGGGCATGCCGCATCTTTCCTTCTTCCTGCTCGCGGGGGGATGTGCCTATCTCGCCTGGCGGCTGCAACGCGACCAGGCACGGGCCGCCGTCGCCCCGGCACAGGATGCCGGCGAGCCCGCCGGGGATCCCGCCGAGGCGACCTGGGACGACGTCGCCCCCGTGGACGCGCTCGGGCTCGAGGTGGGCTACAAGCTCATCACGCTGGTGGACAAGGACCGCGGCGCCGAGCTGCTCTCGCGAATCAAGGGCGTGCGCAAGAAGTTCGCGCAGGAGGTCGGCTTCCTGCCGCCGGCCGTGCACATCCGGGACAACCTCGAGCTTCGTCCCGGTGCCTATCGCCTGACGCTCAAGGGCGCCGTCGTCGGCGAGGCCGAGGTCTATCCCGGGATGCTGCTCGCGATCGACCCCGGCCATGTGACGCAGAAGCTGAGTGGCCCGGCGACCACCGATCCGGCGTTCGGCCTGCCGGCCACCTGGATCGAGCCGGGATCGCGCGAGCAGGCGCAGGTCGCCGGGTACACGGTCGTCGATGCCGCGACCGTGATCGCGACGCACCTGCACCACCTCATGCAGCTGCATGCCGCCCGCCTGCTCGGCCGCAACGAGACGCAGCACCTCATCGAGCACGCGAGCGCCTACGCGCCGAAGCTGGTCGAGGAGGTGGTGCCGAAGCTGGTCCCGGTCGCCGTCTTCCAGCGCGTCCTGCAGAACCTGCTCGACGAGGCCGTCCACATCCGTGACCTGCGCAGCATCCTGGAGTCGCTCGGCGAGCACGGGGCACGCACGCAGGATCCGGCGGAGCTGACCGCGGAGGTGCGGCGCGCGATCGGTCCCGCCCTGGTGCAGCAGGTGTTCGGCCCCGCCCGGGAGCTGGACGTCATTGCGATCGACCCGGCGCTGGAGAACCTCCTGATGCAGGCGCTCGGGCCCGGTGGCAACGGCGCGCTCGAACCCGGCGTCGCCGACTTCGTCGTGCGCTCGGCCGCCGCCGCGTGCGAGGAGCACGAGGGTCGGGGCATCCCGGGCGCGTTGCTGGTACCCGACGCGATCCGGCAGCCGATCGCCAGGCTGATGAAGAAGGCGGCGCCCCGCCTGCGGGTGCTGGCCCATTCCGAGATTCCTGAAACCCACACCATCCGAATCGGCAAGATCATCGGAGAGGCACAATGAGAACGCAGCGATTCTTCGGCGCGACCGCGCGCGATGCCTTGGCCAGGGTCAAGGCGAGCCTGGGCGAGGATGCGGTGATCCTGCGCAACCGCAGGGTCGACGGAGGGGTCGAGATCCTCGCGACCGTGGACACCCCCTGGACGGGCGAGGGGGACGAGGCGGCCGGGGCCGCCGCGTCCCGTCCGTCGGGCGTCGCCAGGGCGCCCCTGGCTCCCGGGAAGGACGAGCGCCCGCCGGCGATGAGCACCGTGTCGTTCGAGCGCTACGCCAGGGAGCGTCGCCGCCCGGGCGCGGAGGGCGCGGGCCCGGGTCCAGCGGACGCATCGCCGGCGGGCGGGCGGTCCGGCATCGGGTCCGGTGCGATCGCCGCCCTGCGTGCCGACGGCCACGGGGAGGAAGCCACCGCACTGGCGAACCAGCATCTCGTCGAGGAGCTGCGTCGCATGCGCAGCTACATCAGCCAGCAGTTCAGCGCGCTGTCCTGGGTGGATGGCGTACGCCGCTCCCCGGTGCAGGCCCAGCTGCTTCGCCGCCTGATCGGCGCCGGGTTCTCCGCGCGCCTGTCGCGCCTGCTCGTGAGCCGGGTGCCGGCCGACTACGACGACGACGAGGCGCTCGTCTGGCTGCACTCCGCGCTGGCGCGCAACCTGCGTTGCGGCAGCTGGACGGGCGGGCCGCTCGCCGAGGGCGGCGTCTTCGCGCTGGTGGGCCCGACCGGGGTGGGCAAGACCACCACGACCGCGAAGATCGCGGCGCGTTTCGCCTTGCGCCATGGCGTGCAGTCCGTCGGCCTGGTCACGATGGACGCCTACCGGATCGCGGCGCAGGACCAGCTCCGTGCATTCGGCCAGCTGATCGGGGTCCCGGTGCTGGCGGCGCACGACGCCGACGAGCTGGGCCGGCATCTCGCCACCCTGTCGGACCGACGCCTCGTTCTCGTCGATACCGCGGGCGTGGGACAGCGCGACCAGCGTGTCGCCCGCAACCTCGAGTCGCTCGCCGTCAATGGCGTGCGCAACCTGCTCGTCCTGGCGGCGACGGCGCAGGAGGGGGCCATCGAGGAGGTCATCGAGGCCTATCGCGCCCGCGAGGCCGCGGGCGTCGTGCTCTCGAAGATCGACGAAGCGCCCCGGCTGGGCGGCGCGATCGATGCGCTCGTGCGGCATCGCCTGCAGCTCGTCGGCGTGGCGGACGGCCAGCGGGTGCCCGAGGACTGGCACGAGGCCGACGCGGCGGGCCTGGTCGCCACCGCGCTGGAACCGCGCGTGCACGACGACTTCGTGCTCGACGATACGGAGCTCACCATGCTGATGCAGCGCATCGAGGGAATCGGCGACGAGCCGCGCGCCCGGGAGGCGACCCATGCCTGAGCGCCGCATCGACCAGGCGAGCGGGCTGAGGCGTCTCTTCGGCTCCGCGCCCTGGCGCCGGCCGGTCTGCTTCGTCGCACCCGAGCCCGGACTCGCGCGGGCTGCCATGCTGAGCCTCGCCGATGGACTCGAGAGCTTCGGGGTCGCCGCCGCGGTGGACGGTCGCGACGCCGCGCCCGACGGGCCCGCGCTGCGCCTGTTCGACGATCCGCGACGGCTCGCCGGACCGGCGCGCCTTGCCGGGGGGATCGACCTGGTGGCGCAGGGAACGGCGGACCCGGCCGGGATCATGGAGCTTTACCGCGGCATCAAGCTGCTCGCCTCGGCCCACCGGATCGATCGCCTCGCGATCGTGCTCGCGGGGCCGGTCGAGGGCCGCACCGCGGAGCGCTGCCGCGCCAATCTCGCGGGGGCGCTCGAGCGCTTCCTGGACGCGCGCGTCGATGCGTGGGAGACGCTCGGCGCGGGCCGGCTGCTCCGGCGAGCGGCGCAGGTCGGCGCCAGCGTGCAGGCGCTCGATCGCGACGGCGAGGAGAGCAGGGCGTTCGACCGTCTTGCGGGCTGCTTCGCCGGGGGGCTGGCGCCACGGGCGGAGCCGGTGGCGCACTGAACGAGCGAGATCGCGACAGCATGTATACCGCACAGGGAACACTCGATCGCCAGGAAACGATCGAACGCTATGGCGCGATGGTGCGACGCGTTGCCCACCAGATGATCGCGCGCCTGCCGCCGAACGTGGACGTCGATGACCTGATCCAGGCCGGGATGATCGGGCTGTTCGACGCGATGTCGCGCTACGACGCCGCGGGCGGCGCACAGTTCGAGACCTTCGCGCTGCAGCGGGTTCGAGGCGCGATGCTCGACGAGCTGCGCGGCGCGGACTGGATGCCGCGCTCGGTCCGCAAGGCCCAGCGCGACATCGAGCAGGCCGTGCGCCGCCTCGAGCAGAAGCTCGTGCGGCCGCCCACGGAGGCGGAGATCGCCGAGGAACTGGGACTGGACCTCGCCGCGTACCACAGGCTGCTGGGCGACGCGCGAGGGTCGCAGCTGCTGTACCTGGACGACCTCGGCGACCGGGCCGGCGACGACAGCTGGCTGGATCGCAACGAGGTGGGCGAGAGCGCCGACCCGGTCGAGGAGCTGCACGACCAGAAGTTCAGGGAGTCCCTAGTCGCGGCGATCGAGAACCTGCCGGAGCGCGAGAAGTACGTCATGTCCATGTACTACGAGCAGGACATGAACCTGAAGGAGATCGGCGCCGTGCTGGGCGTGACGGAGTCGCGGATCTCCCAGCTGCACAGCCAGGCGGTTGCGCGAATCCGCGCGAGCCTCAAGGAATGGATCTGAACCCAGGGGGGATCCGATGAAGCAGGCTTTCTGGAAGACCCGGCGCGCCGAGGTGGCCGTCGTGGCCGGCGGCGGGATCGCGACGGAGTCGCCGACCCGCACGGACGTGAACGCCGACATTGCGAGGATCGCGCACGATGCATCGGCGCTCGGCCGGGATGCGGCGGAACTCAACGGCGCGTTCGACGACCTGACCCGCACCGTGGACGACCAGTCGCGGATGATGGCCGAGGTCACCCAGGGCCTGCGGCGCGTCGTCGGCGCCAACGCCTCCATCGGCAAGGCCACGCAGGCCGCGTCCGAAAGGGTGTCCCAGGCCCGCGCCGCGGTGGCCAAGATCGGCGACGGCGTGGCGGACGTGGTCGATACCTTGCGCCAGGTTTCCGATGCGGCCGACGAGATCACCCGGATCGCCCTGCAGACACGGCTCGTCGCGTTCAACGCCTCGGTCGAGGCGAAGCGGGCGGGCGAGGCGGGCCGCGGGTTCGCGGTGGTCGCCGAGGCTGTGAAGGACCTGGCGGCCAAGGTCGAGAGCTCCTCGAAGCTGATCATGGCCACCACCGCCCGGCTCGATACCCGCATCGCGTCGCTCGCGCAGGAGATCCGCTCCGACTCGACGGCCGACGCGCAGAGCTTCCAGGGCGCGCTGGCCCGCACCGAGGACGGGATCGGAGAGATCGCCGTCGCGTCGCGCGATGCGCTGGCCACGTGCGAGGCGGTGATGGGCGAGGTGACGGAGCTCGGCCGGATGTTCGAGCAGACGCGCGCCACCCTGGGCGCCTCCCGCGAGCGCACCGAGAAATTCCTCGCGATGTCCGAAACCCTCATCGAGACCGCGGCCGCCAGCGGCGCCCGGACCGAGGACACGCCCTACATCGAGGCGGTCAGGGCGGGTGCCGCCGAGATCGCGGCGCTGTTCGAGGAAGCGCTCGCCGCCGGCAGGATCGGTATGGCGGACCTTTTCGACGAACAGTACGTGCCGGTGCCGGGCACCGATCCGCAACAGTTCACGACCCGCTTCGTCGGGCTGGCCGATGCCCTGTTGCCCTCGGTACAGGAGCGCCTGCTCAAGTTCTCGCCCAAGGTGGTGTTCTGCGTGGCGGTGGACCGCAACGGCTACCTGCCGACGCACAACCACCAGTTCTCGCACCCGCAGCGCGCTGGCGATCCGGCCTGGAATGCCGCGAACTCGCGCCAGCGCCGGATCTTCAACGACCGGACGGGCCTTGCCGCCGGTCGCAACACGCGCCGCTTCCTGCTGCAGACCTACCGGCGCGACATGGGAGGCGGGCGCTTCGTGCTGATGAAGGACCTTTCGGCCCCGATCGTCGTGAACGGACGCCACTGGGGCGCGCTGCGGATGGGCTACCAGTTCTAGCGGACCGTCGCGCGGGCCGCCGGGGCACGGCGCTCAGGCGGTGACTCGTCGCGAGCCGCGCGCGGGCGCGGAGCCTGCCTGGCCGGCGAAGATGGAGCGACGACCGGGAATGGCCGTCGTCTCGAGGCCCATGGCCCGCAGGCCGCGGTCGACGCGCGCGCTGGCGGTCGCCACCAGGCGGGCGTGCTCCTCGAGCGCGGTGCGCAGGCCGGCCAGCAGCTCTGGCGAGAGAAGGGGAATGGCCCGGTCCTGGAAGAGGTCCCGGACCCGCGCCTCGATGTCCTCAGCGTAGCGCCGGATGGTGTCGCCGTCGGCGTCGAGGAAGCCGACGCGCTGCGCCTGCAGCGCCTCGAGCAGGGCGAGGCCGGCCGCCTCGGCCGCGGGATCGCGGGGTGTCATTTCGCGCCGCCTTCGGCGGGGGACGCTGCCTTGCCACCGTTCGAGAGGGTCTCGAGCAGCTGGGCGGCTTCCATGATCATCCGCTCGGCCACGACGTGCGCGTTGACCTGGTACTCGCCGCGGGCGATCGCGTCGCGGACCTCGTTGACCTTGTCCGCGCGGATCTCCGCGCCCGACCGGACCTCGCCGCCCGCGAGCGTGCGGGAGGTTTCGGAGAGGTCGATACGATCGCTGGCCTCGGCAGGCGACACGGGCCGCGACGAGGATACCCCCGGCCGACCGGCGCCGGCGGGGACGACGCCCTCCGATTTGATGGCGTCTATAGGGTTTCCGATCTTCATTGCAATCCCCTTTCAGAGGAAATGCGGGTCTTGGGCGAGCTATCGGCCTGCATCGCCCGAACTTTAGTCGATCGTCCGATAAACGGGGTCCGGGTCCTCATAATTTCACGTCCACCGTCCTGCCGTTGACCGTGCCGACCAGGACCCTGCCGCCCGGCGTGCGGACCCGGACGGCCTGGCCGTTGCCGGCGGCCGCCATGGCCGCGCCATCGGCCGTCACGATGAAGCCCTGTCCGATCATGCGGACCCGGACGGGATCGCCCGGCCGTACGGTGGGCATCACCCGCACGTGGTAGTCGCGCAGCGCCTGGCCCGGACGCAGCGACCGGGTGCTCACGTGGCCTTCGACCTGCTCCGGATCGGTCAGCGCCGGCCGGTTTTCCTGGCTCAGTTCCACTTCTTCCACGTGGACGTCGGCCGCGGTCAACGGCGTATTGGGCGCGATGGGACGGCTGGCGACCAGCGCCGGCCCGAAGACGGCCACCGTCATCGGCACCGAGACGGACCAGTTCGCCCCTTCGACGCAGCGCACGCCGATCGAGGTCCTGCCCCAGAGACGGGCGCCGGGCGCGAGGAACGGCTCGATGCGCTGGCAGGCGTCCAGCCGGATGTTCGGGTTGAGCTGGCCGAAGCGCAGCTCCACCCGGTAGTCCGGCCCGAACTGCGTCCGAACGAACTCCTCGATCATCGCCTCGGCGCCGGGCGCGCCTTCGCGCGTCGGCTCCGCCTTGCCGCCCGCGGCGACGGCCGGGGCCGACAGCCCGGCGAAGGCGAACAGGGCAACCGCGAGAACGGGGACGATCGACAGGGTCCGGCCCCGGGCTGGCGCGCCGGTGGCCGGGCTGGTGAGTGGGTTCGGTCCGCAAGCGTACATGTCGCCACTCTAGGCGCTGGCGCGCGCGGGGACGGCCGGAACACGGCGGCGAAACGCCGCCTTATCCGGCCTTACGGATCCGGGCCCGTCAACATAATCGGCCCGTATCCGCAGAACTTTAGGGGGGCGACATGTCGAACCCGTTCACCTCGATGATCGAGTTCCATTCGAAGGCGCTGGCCCTGCGGGCCGAGCGCCAGAAGGTGCTCGCCTCGAACATCGCGAACGCGGACACGCCCGGCTTCAAGGCCCGCGACTTCGATTTCCAGGCCGCGCTGAAGGCCGCCGTCGAGCCGCAGGCAGGCCAGCCCGCCCGGGTGGTCTCGACGAACCCGAAGCACCTGCCGATCGCGCACCGCGGCGCCGACGGCTCGCTGACCGTCTCGACGCTGGCCTACCGCCAGCCGGACCAGCCCTCGGTCGACGGAAACACCGTGGACATGGACAGGGAGCGGGCCAACTTCGCCGACAACGCCGTGCGGTACGAGGCAGCGGTGCGGTTCATCAATTCGCACGTCCGGACCATGGTCTCGGCGATCCGCGGCGAATGAGGGAGTAGCGAACGATGTCACTGGACCGGATCTTCGATATCGCGTCGAGCGCGATCTCGGCGCAGGGCAAGCGGCTCAACGTGGTCGCATCCAACCTCGCCAATGCCGACAGCGTGGCCGGGCCGGACGGCGAAGCCTACAAGGCGCGCCAGGCCGTGTTCCAGGCGATCGCGCGCGGGAAGGAACCGGGCGGCGTGCGACTGGTGGATATCGTGGAGGACCCGACGCCGGGCAAGCGGGTCCACGATCCGTCGCATCCGCTGGCCGATGCCGATGGCTACGTGACCCACAGCAACGTGAGCGTGGTCGAGGAGATGGTGAACATGATCTCCGCCTCGCGCTCGTACCAGAACAATGTCGAGGTCATGAACACGGCGCGCCAGCTGATGCTCAAGACGCTTCGGATGGGCGAATAGGAGCGGCGATGTTCACCTTCCCGAAGTCCATTTCCGATCCGTCGGCCGCCCCGGTGGCCGGTTTCGTCGCGGGCAAGACCGCCGTTCCGGCCGCGGGGACGAGGACCGACGCGAGCGACGGCTTTGCCCGCATGCTCAAGGATGCGTCGAAGGGCGCGGCAGAGTCCGCCGGCGCCACGGGCGCGTCCGGCGCGAGCGGCTCGGGGGCGGCCGGTACCGCGACGAGCGAGCTTGCGCGGGACAACGACAACAGCGAGGACAAGTTCCTGACGTTGCTGGTCGCGCAGATGCGCAACCAGGATCCGCTCAATCCCCTCGACAACGCGCAGGTGACGAGCCAGCTTGCGCAGATCAACACGGTCCGCGGCATCGAGAAGCTCAACGCCTCGATGGGGACGCTCGTCGACAGGATCGGCGCCCAGGGCGCGCTCGATGCCGCCGCCCTGATCGGCCGCCAGGTGCTGGCCGAGGGCGACACGCTGACGATCGGCGAAGGGGACGAGGCCTCCTCGCTTGCCGCGGCCTTCGAACTGGCGGCCCCGGCGGCGAACGTCTCGATGCAGGTGTACGACGAGGCGGGTGCCCTGATCGCCGACATGTCGCTCGGCGCGCTCGACGCGGGCGTGCATCCCTTCGAATGGGACGGCCGCGACGCCGACGGCGAGGCGCTCGGGCCGGGCACCTACTACTTCCATGTTTCGGCGATGAACGAGGGCGCACAGGTCACCGCGGTGACGCTCGCGCCGTCCACGGTCGTCGGTGTCACGCGCAGCGGCAACGGCTTCGACCTCGAGCTCGCCTCGGGCGCGATCGTCGGCCGGGATTCCGTGCGGGGCGTCAGGTAGCAGGCTGTCGGCCCCGGGGCGACGGCATCAACGGGTACTTCACCAGGAGCAAGCAGATGGGTTTCCAGCATGGACTTTCCGGGCTCAACGCCGCGGCTCGCAATCTGGACGTGATCGGCCATAACGTGGCGAACGCCAACACGGTTGGCGCCAAGGCCTCGCGCGCCGAGTTCGGCGACGTGATCGCGCATGCCGTATATGGCATCGGCGCCCCGTTCGGGGGGCTCGGCGTGCAGGTCGAGCGCGTCGCGCAGCAGTTCTCGCAGGGCGACCTCGCCTCGACCGCGAATCCGCTCGACCTGGCGATCAACGGCGCCGGGTTCTTCCGGCTGTCCGATGGCGGGTCGATCACCTACTCGCGCAACGGCCAGTTCCACACCGACAAGGACGGCTACATCGTGAACAGCGCCGGCGCGCGCCTGACCGGCTATCCGGCGGACGCCAACGGCGTCATCCAGCCCGGCGTGCCGGCGGAGCTGCGCATGGTTACCGGCGACATCCCGCCGCGCGCGACGAGCTCGGTCGAGGCCGTCCTCAACCTCGACTCGCGCGGCGAGGCCAAGACCGCCACGTTCGATCTGAACGACCCGACGACCTACAACTCGGCGACGTCCCTGCGCGTCTACGATGCCCAGGGCGGCGATACCACGCTCGCGCTGTACTTCCGCAAGACCGCCCCCGACACCTGGGAGGTGTACGCCGGCGCCAACGGCACGCAGATCGGCGCCGGCCCCGTGGGCCAGGTCTCGTTCCTGCCCAATGGCAAGGTCGATACGGCCACCACGCCCATGCCGTTCACGATCCCCGTGCCGAATGCGGCGGGCGGCATCGACAACGTCGCGGTGGACATGACCGAGACCACGCAGTACGGCTCGGTGTTCGGCGTCAACCACCTGTCGCAGGACGGCTTCTCGGCCGGGCGGCTCGCGAGCTACTCCATTTCGGACGAGGGCATCATCACCGCCCGCTACACCAACGGCGAGACCCGGGCGCAGGGCCAGATCGCGCTCGCGAACTTCTCCAACCCGGAGGGCCTCGCCTCGCTGGGCGGCAACGTGTGGGCCGAGACGGCCGAATCGGGCGTGGCGATGGTCGGCAGCCCGTCGAGCGCCAACCTCGGCGTGATCCAGTCCGGCGCGCTCGAGCAGTCGAATGTCGACCTGACGGCGGAGCTGGTCAACATGATCACCGCGCAGCGCTCCTACCAGGCGAACGCGCAGACGATCAAGACGCACGACCAGATCCTGCAGACGATCGTCAACCTGCGCTGATCGCAGCCCGCCTGACGCACTGAGACCCGGAGGGACTCGCGATGGACCGCATGATCTATCTCGCGATGAGCGGCGCCAAGGCCATGGAGGAGCGCCAGACGGCGCTCGCGCACAACCTGGCCAACGCCTCCACCGACGGCTTTCGCGCGGATCTCGCCGCGTTCCGGTCCGTCCCCGTGCGCCAGGAAGGCACGGCGACCACCCGCGTCTTCGCGCTGGAGGCGACCGCCGGCTTCGATACCTCGAGCGGCCCGATCCGCCAGACGGGCAGGCCGCTCGATGCGGCCATCCGCGGGCCCGGCTGGTTCGTCGTGCAGTCGCCGCTGGGCGACGAGGCGATGACGCGCGAAGGCGCCTTCGAGGTCGATGCCGAGGGTGTACTGGTCACGCGTCGCGGGATGCCGGTGATGGGCGACGGCGGGCCGATCACGATCCCGCAGAACAGCCAGGTGCTGATCGGCACGGACGGGACCATTACCGCCAGGACCGGCAACGAGCCGCCCGTACAGGTCGGCCGGCTGCGCCTGGTCAATCCCCCGTCCGACCAGCTCGTCAAGGGCGAGGACGGCCTGGTCCGTACCCGCGACGGCATGCCGCCGGCGGAGGATCCCGCCATCGAAATCGTGGACGGTGCGCTCGAGGGCAGCAACGTGAACGTGGTCGAGTCGATGGTCGGCATGATCCAGCTCGCCCGGCAGTTCGAGATGCAGATGCAGCTGATGCGCAACGCGGAAACCAACGACCAGCGGGCGGCGCAGCTGCTCGGCGCGGGCGGCTAGGGCAGCCGACACAGGAGCAAGCAACGATGATTCGATCACTCTGGATCGCGAAGACGGGCCTGGACGCGCAGCAGACGCAGCTCGACACCATCTCGCACAACCTCGCGAACGTGGCCACGAACGCCTACAAGCGCTCGCATGCCGTGTTCGAGGACATGCTCTACCAGAACATGCGCCAGGCCGGCGGCCAGTCCACCCAGCAGACCATGCTGCCCACGGGACTGCAGATCGGCACGGGCGTGCGGCCGGTGGCCACCAGTCGCATCTTTACGCAGGGCAACCTGCAGCAGACCGGCAACCAGCTCGACCTCGCGATCAACGGCAACGGCTTCTTCCCGGTCCAGCTTCCGGACGGCACCGAGGCCTACACCCGCGACGGCTCATTCCGCATCGACGCCGACGGCCAGCTCGTGACCCCGAACGGCTACCCGCTGGCGCCGCCCGTCGCGCTGCCGCCCAACACCCAGAGCATCACGATCGGCCTCGACGGCATCATCACCGCCCAGGTGTCCGGACAGGCCGCGCCGGTGCAGATCGGGCAGATCCAGCTCGCGACCTTCGTGAACCCGGCCGGTCTGGAGCCCCGCGGGCAGAACCTCTTCACCGAGACGGCCGCCTCCGGCACGCCGATGGTCGGCCAGCCGGGCCTCAATGGGGCGGGCGAGCTGAACCAGGGCTACGTCGAGACCTCGAACGTCAACGTCGTGGAGGAACTGGTCGCGATGATCCAGACCCAGCGGGCCTACGAGATCAACTCCAAGGCGATCCAGACCAGCGACCAGATGCTGGGTCGCCTCACCCAACTCTGATCGCGTGCCGCCATGAAGCCATTCCATACCCTGGTAGCACGGATTGCCGTGCTCGCCGCCGTCCTGCTGGCCGGCTGCTCGACGATGAACACGCCGAACGTCGCGGTCCACGAGCCGACCACCGCGCGCCCCGAGCCGAGCCGCGCCGTCGAGGCCTCGCGCGAGCCGCCGCCGGTCGTCGCCAACGGCGCCATCTTCCAGGTCGCCACCTATCGCCCGCTCTTCGAGGACCGTCGCGCGCGCCATGTCGGCGACCTGCTGACGATCGACCTCGTCGAGAAGACGTCGGCCCGCAAGAGCTCGTCGAGCTCGATCGATCGTTCCGGCTCGGTCGGCGGCTCCATCACCGCGCTGCCGTTCGTGCGCTCGAGCCGGCTCGACCGCCTGCAGCTGGAGGGCGAGAGCTCCAATACCTTCGCCGGCAAGGGCGAGACGGGTTCGGACAACATGCTCACCGGCACGATCACGGTCACGGTGGTCGAGGTCCTGCCGAACGGCAACCTCCTGGTGGCCGGGGAGAAGCAGGTCGGGGTGAACCAGAACGTGGATGTGCTGCGCTTCTCGGGCGTCGTCGCGCCGCAGAGCATCCAGGCCGACAACCGGGTGCCGTCGAACAAGGTGGCGGACGCGCGGGTCGAGTTTCGTGGCCGCGGCGACGTCGACCGGGCGCAGACCGTCGGCTGGTTGTCGCGGTTCTTCCTGAGCTGGCTGCCGATCTGAGGACACGGGGTAACCGGACATGTTCGCCGACTTCCTTCTTCGCATGACCCGTTGCGTTCGCCGGGGCCGCCTCCGCATGCTGGCGGCCGCGGCGATCGGCCTCGGCCTCGCCTGCGGTGCCGGCCCGGCCGCGGCCGAACGAATCAAGGAGCTCGCCAGCGTCCAGGGCGTGCGGCCGAACCAGCTCATCGGCTACGGGCTCGTCGTCGGCCTCGACGGCAGCGGCGACCAGAGCACGCAGGCCCCCTTCACGGTGCAGAGCATGCAGTCGATGCTCTCGCAGCTCGGGATCGTCCTTCCGCCGGGCATCACGCCCCAGCTCAAGAACTCGGCCGCGGTGATGGTCACGGCGCAGCTGCCTGCCTATGCGCAGCCTGGCCAGCTCATCGACGTGACCGTCTCCTCCCTCGGCAATGCCAAGAGCCTGCGCGGGGGCACGCTGCTGCTGACGCCGCTGCGCGGGGCCGACGGCCAGATCTACGCCATGGCCCAGGGCAACATCGTGGTGGGCGGTGCCGGTGCCGCCGCCGGCGGCAGCAAGGTCACCATCAACCACCTGAGCGCGGGCCGGGTGCCGGCCGGTGCGACGGTCGAACGGGCGGTTCCCAACCGGATCCTGGAGGGCGAGTTCATCCACCTGGAGCTCGACAGGACCGACTTCTCGACCGCCCAGCGGGTGGCCGACGCGGTCAATGCACGATTCGGCCAGCTCGTGCCCGGGGGCGCGGTGGCCCATGCACTCGACCCGCGGGTGATCCGCGTCCGGCTCCCGGAGGACCCCGCGCGCCGCGTCGGGTTCATGGCGGAGCTCGAGCTCATCGACGTGTCCGCCGGCCCGGAGGTGGCCAAGGTCATCATCAATGCCCGCACGGGTTCCGTGGTGATGAACCAGGCGGTGAGCCTCGAAGCGTCCGCGGTCGCGCACGGCAACCTGTCCGTGACCATCAGCTCGACGCCCATGGTGAGCCAGCCCGGTCCGTTCTCTCAAGGTTCCACGGTCGTTGCCGAAAAGTCCGATATCACGATCCGGCAGGAGGGCGGGGCGCTCATGGAGCTCCCGGGCTCGGCCCGGCTGTCCGATGTCGTCAAGGCGCTCAATGCGCTCGGCGCGAGCGCGCAGGACCTGATCGCGATACTGCAGGCCCTCAAGGCGGCCGGCAGCCTGAAGGCGGAACTGGAGATCATCTGATGCGGGAAGTCGCCGGCCTGGCCGTGGATGCGGGGGCCCTCTCCCGGCTGCGGCAGAAGGCCTCGGCCGATCCCGGGCAGGCGGTCCGCGAGGCCGCCAACCAGTTCGAGGCCCTCTTCATGCAGCAGCTCCTGAAGAGCATGCGCGCGGCCATCCCGCGCAGCGGGCTGATGGACGGCCCCGGGCAGGCCACCTACGAAAGCATGCTGGACAGCCAGCTCGCCCAGTCGATGGGCGGCCAGCCCGGTGGCCTCGCCGACATGCTGGTCCGCCAGCTCGGCCGCCACATCGAGGGCGGCGGCAAGCCGGACACGGCAGGGGCTTCGCCGCAGGCCGCGGTGCACCGACCGCCGCGCGAGGTCGCCCGCGGGTCGGTCACGACGGTGGGGGGCCTGCCCGGCGTCCTCGCGAGCGCGCTGGGCGGCGTGCGCCCCGACGCGGCGCTTCGGCCGGCCGATCCGGCCGCGATGGCGGGCGAGTCGGCCCGGACGGCCAGCCGCGTCAAGGCGTCGCCGGCGCAGGTGGCGTTCGTGAATCGCATGTATCCGCATGCCCAGGCCGCGCAGCGCGCGACCGGGCTGCCGGCCGAGTTCATCGTCGGGCAGGCCGCGCTGGAGTCCGGCTGGGGCCGCGCCGAGATGAAGCATCCGGATGGCCGTCCCGCGCACAACCTGTTCGGCATCAAGGCGGGCGCCGGCTGGAACGGCCCCACGGTCGAAGTGCTCACCACGGAATATGTCGACGGCGAGCCCCGGAGAATGGTCGAGAAGTTCCGCGCCTACGACTCCTATGCCGACGCCTTCATCGACTGGGCGCGGCTGATGAAGGGCAGCAGCCGCTACGGGGAGGTGCTCCGGGCCGGGACCAGCCCGGGGGCCTTCGCCGCCGGCCTGCAGCGTGCAGGCTATGCCACCGACCCGAACTATGCCAGCAAGCTGGAGCGCACGATCGAACGCACGATCGAGCTGCGCCGGCTGCTGATCTGACGGAGACCTGTGATGGGCGTGCTCGAGATCGGAACCTCGGCGCTGCGGGCGGCGTACGCGCAGCTCCAGACGACGGGCAACAACATCGCGAATGCTTCGACGCCGGGCTACGTGCGCCAGCGCGTCATCCTCGCCGAGGCGACCACGACATTCAGCGGCGGCGGCTTCATGGGTCGCGGCGTGGATGTCGTGACGGTCGAGCGCCAGTACAACGACTTCCTCGCGCGCGAGGTCTATCTTGCGACCTCGGCCGAGGCGGCCGACCGCGCCCGCGCCGGCGCGCTGGGCCGACTCGACCGGCTCTTCGCCGACAGCAGCAACGGGATCGGCGCGGCCTACGACGAGCTGAACGCCGCGATGGCCGACCTCGCCAACCGGCCCTTCGATCCCGCGGCGCGCTCGGTCCTCGCCCAGCGCGCGACCGTCCTCGCGCAGCGCATCGCAGTGGCCGACAGCCGGTTCGAGCAGATCGGCGCCGACGTGGACCGCGAGCTCGCGCAGCAGGCCGTCGAGCTCAACCAGCAGCTCGCCGAGCTGGCCGCGATCAACAACCGCCTCGGGGCACTGGGGGGCAACCCGCAGGTCCCCAACGACCTCCTCGATCGCCGCGACTACCTGATCGAGCAGGTCAATCGCAAGGTGAAGGCCGACGCGTACATCAACCACGACCAGACGGTGTCGCTCTACGCCGGCACGGGCGATGCCCTCGTGCTCGGGGCGGATGCCGCGCGGGTCGAGATCGCCACCGATCCCGAGAATCCCAATGTCGCCCGGCTGGTGCTGTCCAGCAACGAACGCCCGGTGCCGATCAACGCGTCGATGCTGGGGGGTGGCAGCATCGCCGGGCTGCTGGAGTTCCGCAATGGCGACCTGCAGGAGTCGCGCTGGCAGCTCGGACAGCTCGCCGGCGCGGTCGCGCACGCCTACAACATGCAGCAGTCCCTCGGCCTGGACCTGAACGGCCAGCCGGGGGCCGATGTATTCCGGACGGGAGCCGTGCGGTCGAGCGGGGCCGCGTCGAACGACGGGAATGCCCGCTTCACGGCGGCCATCACCTCGGGCGAGCAGCTCCGGGCGAGCGACTACGAGCTTCGATTCGACGGCACGAACTACGAGGTGAGGCGCCTGGCGGACGGCGCCACTTCAAGCTTCGGCAGCCTGCCGATCGAGATCGACGGCCTCGAGATCACGCTCGACGGGGGCGCGGTGGCGCCGGGGGATCGCTACACGATCCAGGCAGCGTCGGCGTTCGCGGGCAACTTCTCCATGGTGCTGGGCGACCCGGCGCGTTGGGCAGCCGCCGCGCCGGCCGCGCCGAAGGTCGGCGCGGGCAATGCCGGCACGGTGTCGGTGGCCAGCTTCGGCATCACGTCGAACGATCCCGCCACCGCCGCGCCCGTCACCATCACCTTTACCGGCCCGGGCACCTATTCGGTCAGCGGCGCCGGAACCGGCGACCCGACCGGCGTGGCGTATGCCCCGGGCGACACCATCAGCTTCAACGGCTGGAGCCTCGTCCTCGACGGCACGCCCGCGGCCGGCGACACGATCACGATCGCGCCACCGGCCGATCCCGCGAGCAACAACGCCAATGCCGCCCAGCTGCTCGCGCTGGCCGATCGGGGGATCGTCGGCGGCAAGACGGTGACGAACGGCTATGGTGACCTCGTCGCGGGCATCGGCGCCCGGGCGCAGGCCGCGGAAGCGGGCGAACGGGCCTCGACCGCCTGGCGCCAGAGCGCCACCAGCGCGCGCGACGAAATTTCCGGGGTGAACCTGGACGAAGAGGCGGCGCGGCTGATCCAGTTCCAGCAGGCCTACCAGGCGGCCGCCCGGGTCATTACGGCCTCGCAGCAGATGTTCGACGCACTGCTCGACGCGACCAACTGAACGGACAAGGGGAGATTCCGGTGATCCGCACATCCACCGCATCGGCGTTCGATCGCGCGATCCAGTCCATGAACAGCCAGCAGGCGCGCCTCTACCAGCTCCAGCAGCAGATCGCGACCGGCGAGAAACTGACCCGGGCCGCCGACGACCCGGTCGCCGCCGCACAGGCCACCAGCGTGCGCAGCGAGATCACTCGCATCGAGGTGGAGCGCCGGATGGTCGGCTTCGCGCGCACGGTGCTCCAGCAGGCCGACACCGCCCTCGGCACCAGCACCGACCTCATGAACATGGCGCGGGATCTCGTCCTGCAGGCCGGCAACGCCACCATGACGGCCAGCGATCGCGCCTCGATCGCGGCCGAGATCCGCAGCCTTCGCGACGAGCTCCTCGCGGTCGCGAACACGCGCGACGGCTCCGGCGCATTCGTCTTCGGCGGCCAGGGCACGCGGACCGCGCCTTTCGTGGAAACGGCCGGCGTCGTCCAGTATGTCGCCGACCCGGGCAGCCAGGAGGTCGGGCGCGACGTGAGGGTGTCCACCTCGCTCGACGGCCACGCGGCATTCATGTCGATCCCGGACGGGGCGGGGGGCCAGCAGTCGGTCTTCGACGTGCTCGATGCGGCCATCGCGGCACTGTCGGATCCCGCCGCCACGACCGCCGACATCCAGGCTGCCACGCAGGCGGCCATCGACGGCATCGACAGCGGGCTCGCCTCCGTGAGCCTGCTCCGGTCCACGGTGGGAGGACAGCTTCGGATGATCGACCAGGTCGAGAGCTCGCTCGACAACAGCGAGCTCGACGCGCAGGCCCGCCTGACCGATATCGTCGGCGTGGACCTGGCCGCCGCGATCTCGGAGTTCGCGCGGATCCACAACGGCCTGGAGGCGTCGATGCAGACGTACGCGAAGCTGTCGACCACCTCGCTGTTCAACTACATCCGGTAGAGGTTTCCGTCTCGATGCACACCACCCGCAGTTCCCCGCTGTCGGACGCCCTGATCGGCTATGCGCCGATCGTCGGGCGCAATCGCAATGCGATCGCCACCCGGCTGTCCTTCATGGACAAGGACGGCAGCCCGCTTTCGGCCTCGCGCATCTGCGCGAGCCTCGGCCAGGTCTGGCCCGAAACGGCGACGCCGGTCCTGGTGGACATCGGGGACGATGTCCCCGATGCGGGCCTGCTCGAGATCGAGGCGCCGCGCATGATCTGGCTCGAGGTTCCGGGCCGGCTCGCGGGCGACCCGGAAGGGCTCGAGCTCATCGATGCCCTGCATCGGCACGGCTACACGCTCGTCCTGCGCGGGCGCCCGGCCGCGGAGCTGCCGCCCGCGCTGCTGCCCGCGTTCAAGATGGCCCTGATCCATGTGGACGAGGACCGCCGCCTCGACGAAAGCCTCGACCATGCGAGGCGAGCCGCCGCGCGCCGCTCGATCCCGTATGCGCAGGCGGGCGTGCAGACCATCGAGATCATGGGCAAGTGTTTCGATACCGGCGCCGAGGCCGTGATCGGCTGGCCCTTTCGCGATGCGCTCGACCATGCCGGGCAGGCCTCGTCCAATCCGGACTTCATGACCGTCTCGCGGCTGCTCCAGATGATCGACCGCGAGGAGGACACGGAGGCCATGGAGGCGGAGGTACGCCAGGATCCTGCGCTCGCGTTCCGGCTGCTGCGCTACATCAACTCGCCGGCGTTCGGCCTGCGGGTCGAGGTGCAGTCGTTCCGGCATGCGCTGATGATGCTCGGCACCAAGAAGCTCAAGAAGTGGCTCGCGCTGCTGCTGTCGACGTCGAGCAAGAACGCCAACCTGCGCCCGGTGATGTTCGCGTCCTTCCGTCGCGGCCTGTTCCTGGAGCACCTGGTCGGCGACATCGACCCGGAGGCCCGCGACGAGATGTTCATCCTCGGCGTGTTCTCGCTGCTCGACAAGATGTTCAGCGAGCCGTTCGAGGAGCTGCTCGGCCGGTTGAAGCTTCCGGACCGGGTGCAGGAGTCGCTCATCGGCAACCGGGGACCGTACCAGCCCTACCTGCGCATCGTGGAAGCGGTGGAACAGGGGCCGCACCCGAAGCTGTCCGGCATGCTCGACGAGGCGCTGGTCTCGCTCGACCGCTGCAACCAGTCGATCCTGCGCGCGCTCACCGGACCGGTCGCCGGCGAAGCGGCCTGACGGCACGCCGGCGTCGCGGACTTGCATCCGGCGCCGGCCGGACCCGATAGAATCGGGCCCTGGCCAGCAACCGGATGCACACATGAACCAGGACGCACTCAAGCGCGCCGCCGCCGAGGCGGCGCTCTCCACCCTGCATCCGGGCGAGATCGTCGGCGTCGGGACCGGTTCGACGGTCAATCACTTCATCGACCTTCTCGCCGGTATCCGCGACCGGGTGCCGGCGGCGGTATCGAGCTCGCAGGCGAGCACCGACCGGCTGCTCGCCCACGGCATCCGGGTGTTGGACCTCAACGAGGTCATCGCGGCGGGAAGGTCGATCCCCGTCTATGTCGATGGCGCCGACGAGATCGACGCGTCACTCGCGATGATCAAGGGCGGCGGCGGGGCGCTCACGCGCGAGAAGATCCTGGCCGCCGCGGCCGCAAGCTTCGTCTGCATCGTGGACCGCTCCAAGTGCGTGGAGCGACTGGGCCGCTTTCCGCTGCCTATCGAGGTGGTGCCGATGGCGCGGGAACTGGTCGCTTCCTCGATTCGCGCGATCGGGGGCGAGCCGCGCCTGCGCGAGGGATTCGTCACCGACAACGGGAACCAGATCCTCGACGTGTCGGGCCTGGCGATCGACGATCCGGTGGGCCTCGAGCGGAGCATCAACCAGTGGCCCGGTGTCGTGACGGTGGGACTGTTCGCGGCGCGGGGGGCCGACATCGCGCTGGTCGCCAGTCCGGACGGGATCGAGCGCCGCACGAGGGCGGCGGGGTAGCGCCGCCGGCCGGTCCCGGGTCAGGACTCCGGCGGGACGTACCCGACGGGCCGCTCGGCGCCCTCGCCGAAGAAGTAGGCCTCCATCTGCGCCGCCAGGTACTTGCGGGCGCGCGGGTCGGCGAGGCTCAGGCGGTTCTCGTTGACGAGCATCGTCTGGTGCCGGAGCCAGTCCTGCCAGGCCTGCTTCGAGACGTTCTCGTAGATGCGCTTGCCGATCTCGCCCGGGTAGGGCGGGAAATCGAGTCCCTCGGCCTCGCGGCCGAGCTTGATGCAGTTGACCATCCTGGTCATGGATAGAACTCCTGTTGGCCGACGTTCAGAGCTGCTTGATCAGCACCTTGGAACGTCGTTGCCAGTTGTACATGTCGCGCCGGTGCGGGGGAAGGTCGTCGATGCTGGCTTCAACGAAGCCCCGCTTGAGGAACCAGTGCATGGTACGGGTGGTCAGCACGAACAGGCGCTTGATGCCCATGCTGCGCGCGCGTTGCTCGATCCGCCTGAGCAGGCGCTCGCCGTCGCCCTGGCCCTGGGCCATGCTGCTTACCGCGAGGCAGGCCATCTCGGCGATGTCCTCGCCCTCGTAGGTGTAGAGGGCCGCGCATCCGAAGATGACGCCGTCGTGCTCGATGACGACGAACTTCTCCACGTCGCGCTCGATCTGGGCATGGTCGCGCGGCGCCAGGATGCCTTCCTCCTCGAGCGGCCGGATCACGGCCAGGATGCCCCCGACATCGTCGATGGTCGCGTCGCGCAGCGCCTCGAGCGTTTCCTCGACGAGCATGGAGCCCACGCCGTTGTGCTGGAAGAGCTCGAGGAGCAGGCTGCCGTCGATCCGGAAGGGCACAATGTGCGCCCGTGCGACGCCACCCTCGCAGGCCATGGCGGCATGCCGCAGGTAGAACTCGCTCGTCGGGTCGAGCGATCCCGACTCGAGCAGGCGCCGCGCATCGTCCTCTGACAGCTCGCCGAGGATCCCGCCCTTGCCGTCGGGTATGCCGTCGGTCTCGGCGAGGAAGATCAGCTTGTCCGCATCGAGGGCGATGGCGGTCCGCGTCGCCACGTCCTCCATGCTCAGGTTGAAGAGCTCGCCGGTCGGCGAGAACCCGAGCGGCGAGAGCAGCACGACCGCCCCGCTCGAGAGCGCGAAGCGGATCGTGGCCGCGTCGACCTTGCGGACGATCCCGGTGTGCTCGTGATCGACGCCGTCCACCACGCCGACGGGGCGCGCGGTGACGAAGTTGCCCGACACCACGCGAACGGTCGAGTGGGCCATCGGCGTGTTGGGCAGCCCCTGCGAGAAGGCGGCCTCGATGTCGAGGCGCAGCTCGCCGGAGGCTTCCTTGACGCATTCCAGCGCGATCTCGTCGGTGATGCGGATCTGGCCCCGGTACCGGCCCTCGAGACCGCGCAGCCGAAGCTGCTCGACCACCTGCGGCCGCGAGCCATGGACGAGGACGATCCTCATGCCCATGGCGTTCAACAGGCTGATGTCGTGCACCAGCGCCGTGAGCCGGCCTTCGGCGATGAGCTCGCCGGCGATGCCGATGACGAAGGTGCGGCCGCGAAAGGCGTGGATGTAGGGCGCGACCGTTCGTAGCCATGCGACGAAGGTGGCCTGATGGGCCGGCCCGCCGGCCGGATCGGGACGAGGCTGCGAATCCCGGCCCGGTGCGTGGAGGGCCGGCGGCGAGTCGTCGTTCATGCGGCGATTATAATTTCGCGCCATGCCGACGCACCCCGAAGCCACGGCCGGGCCGCCGAAAAAGCGACGGCCGGGGCGGCGCGCGGTAACGGACGGCGTTCCCCGGCGAGCCGCCGAGTCGCGCGCCGCCTACGTGCCCGAGCCCCTGCCCCCGTTCGAGTTTCCTCCCGAGCTGCCGGTGAGCGCCGCTCGCGACGCGATCGTCGCGGCGCTGCGCAGCTCGCCCGTCGTCATCGTCAGCGGCGAGACCGGTTCGGGCAAGACCACCCAGCTGCCCAAGATCTGCGCGTTGGCGGGTCGCGGCCGCCAGGGCCGTATCGGGCACACGCAACCTCGGCGCATCGCGGCCACTTCGGTGGCCCGGCGAATCGCCGAGGAGCTCGGCTCGCCGCCAGGGCGCCATGTCGGATGGAAAATCCGGTTCGGCGAGACCCTGTCGCCCGGGACGATGATCAAGCTGATGACGGACGGGATCCTCCTCGCCGAGACGCAGTCGGATCCGCTGCTCTCGGAGTACGACACCCTGATCATCGACGAGGCGCACGAGCGCAGCCTCAACATCGACTTCCTGCTCGGCTACCTGCGCCAGCTCGTGGAGGGGCCCCGGCGTGACGACCTCAAGGTCGTGATCACCTCGGCCACGATCGATTCCGCGCGCTTCGCCGAGCATTTCGCCGGTCCGGCCGGGCGGGCCCCGGTGATCGAGGTATCGGGCAGGCTCTATCCCGTCGAGATCCGGTGGCGTCCTCCCGAGGCCCCGGGCGCGAACGGCACCGACGGGCGCGACGACGAGGACGACGAGGACGAGCTGCCGGCGCGCGTGGAGGCGGCGATCGACGAGCTCTGGCGCGAGGCGCCGGGCGACGTCCTGGTGTTCCTCCCGGGCGAGCGCGAGATCCGCGACTGCGCGGAGCACCTGCGCCGCGCGGCGGCGCGCCAGGCGGGTAGCGGATCGCCGCTCGGGCGGGGAATGCCCGAGATCCTGCCCCTGTACGCGCGCCTGCCGGCGGCCGACCAGCAGCGGATCTTCACGCCGGGTGACGGCCGCCGGATCGTGCTGTCCACGAACGTCGCCGAAACTTCCCTTACCGTTCCGGGCATCCGCTACGTCGTCGACAGCGGGCTCGCCCGTGTCAAGCGCTACCGCTACCGTGGCAAGGTCGAGCAGCTGCAGATCGAGCCGATCTCCCAGGCGGCGGCCCGGCAGCGGGCGGGCCGCTGCGGCCGGGTCGCCGATGGCGTGTGCATCCGCCTCTACGGCGAGGACGACTTCAACGCCCGGCCCGCGCACACGGATCCGGAGATCCTTCGCTCCTCGCTCGCCGGCGTCATCCTGCGGATGCGCGCGCTCAACCTGGCGGACATCGAATCCTTCCCGTTCGTCGATCCGCCCCCGCGCAAGGCGATCACGGACGGGCTGGCGCTGCTGCAGGAACTGCATGCGATCGACGAGGCCGGGAAGCTTACGGCGGTGGGACGACAGCTCGCGCGCCTTCCGCTCGATCCCCGCATCGGGAGGATGCTCCTCGCGGCGCACGAGACCGGTTGCCTGCGGGAGATGCTGGTCATCGCGGCCGGCCTGTCCTCGCAGGACCCGCGCCAGCGTCCCCTCGCGTCCCAGCAGGCCGCCGACGCCGCCCACCGGCGCTTCGCCGATCCCGCCAGCGATTTCGTGTCCTGGGTCCGCCTGTGGGATTACTGGCAGGCGCAGGTCGCGGGCCGAGTCGCGCGCGGGGAATCGAACCGGCAACTCGCCGCGCGGCTCGAGCGCGAGTTCCTCTCCGTGCGCCGGCTGCGCGAATGGGCCGATGTGCATGCCCAGCTCGAGCGCACCGTGCGCGAGATGGGATGGGAGGTGGGCGACAAGCCGGCGAGTGCGGCCACGATCCACCAGGCGCTGCTCACGGGCCTGCTCGGCAACCTCGGCACGCGTGCGCCCGACGACGCGCTGTACATGGGCACCCACCAGACCCGGTTCGCGATCCATCCTTCGTCGTCGGTCCGCAAGCCGCCACGCTGGGTGATGGCGGCCGAGCTGGTGGATACGGGGCGGCTCCTCGCGCGGACCGTGGCGCGCATCGAGCCGGAATGGGTCGAGCGCATCGGCGCGCACCTGGTGCGTCGCAGCTGGTCCGAACCCTTCTGGTCGCGCGAGGCGGGCGAGATCGTCGCCTACGAACGCGCGACGATCTACGGGCTCGTGCTCTATGCGCAGCGCCGGGTTCCCTTCGCGCGTCGGGAACCGGCGAAGGCGCGCGAGGCGCTGATCCGGCACGCGCTGGTGCGGGACGAGTGGCTCGAGCCCGCGCGAGCGAAGCACCTGCCGTTCCTTGCGCACAACCGCCGGCTGATGGACGAGATCGAGAAGCTCGAGCATCGCATCCGTCGCCCGGACCTCCTGGTGGACGAGGACTTCCTTTTCGAATGGTTCGATGCCCGGGTGCCTGCGGACGTGACGACGGGAAGGGAACTCGAGGCCTGGTACCGGAAGGCCTCGCGAGAGGATCCGACGCTCCTGCGCCTCGATCGCGAGTCGCTCCTGCGCAAGGATGCCGCGGGCGTGGACAGCCAGGCCTTTCCGCGCGAGATCCGGCAGCGAGGCGCCCGCTTCCGGCTCGACTATCACTTCGATCCCGGGGCGCGCGACGACGGCGTGACCATGACGGTGCCGCTGCCGCTGCTGAACCAGGTGGATGCCGCCGCCTGCGAATGGCTGGTGCCGGGCATGCTCCGCGAGAAGGTCGAGGCGATGCTGAAGTCGCTGCCGCCGCGGCTTCGCCGCCATGTCGCGCCGCCGGCGGCCTATGCGGCCGGCTTCGTCGAGCGGTGGGCGGACCGGTTCGGCGAGATGCCGCTCGTCGAGGCCCTGCGCCAGGACTTGCGCGCCGAGCGATCGCTGCAGGTGGCCGCGGCGGACTTTCGGACCGAGGCGCTGCCGACCCACCTGGTGATGCGCCTGCGGCTGGTCGCCCCCGACGGGCGCTTCATCGCCGAGTCGCGCAGTCTCGCGGCCCTGCGCGCGGAGCATGGGGCACGGGCGCAGGGGGCCTTCCAGGCCGCGCTCGCCGACGTCGCCGGCCGGCTGCGCGAGGCGACGCCGGACGCGAAGTCCTCACGCCGCCGCTCGGGGGAGGGCGGGCGCGAGGACGACCGGGTCGTACCGGCGGCGCAGGTGGCCGAGGGCGCAGGCGAGGCGCAGGCCAGCGGGAACGCGTCCGGTGGCGCCGCACGCCCGCCGGCGGAGGGCGGCATCGATCTTTCCGCAGGCGTGCTCGCCGACACGAGCCGGCGCTGGCAGGACTGGTCGTTCGGCGCGCTGCCGGAGTTGCTCGAGGTTCGCGATCCGGCCAGCGGCGCGACGATGGTCGGCTTCCCGGCCCTGGTGGACCATGGCGACGCGGTGGGGATCGAGGTCTTCGACGATCCCGACCGGGCGGCCTCGGTGCACCGCGCGGGCCTGGCACGGCTCTTCGCCATCGCGCTGCGCGAGCCGCTGCGGTTCTTCGCGAAGAACATTCCCGATTTCCAGCGGCTGTCGCTGCTCCATGCAGGCTTCGGCGACGAACAGGCATTGCGCGAGAGCCTGGTGCGCGCGGTCCTCGACCGGGTCTGCCTCGTCGATCCGCTGCCGGCCGATGCGCAGGCGTTCGCGCAGCGCGTGGATGACGCCCGCGGCCGGCTGTCGCTCGTCGGACAGGAGCTCGCCCGGCTGCTGCTCGAGATCCTGCAGGAATACCAGCCGCTCGCGCGCAAGCTCTCGGGCATCGCCCGGGCGTTCCCGGAGGCGCGCGCGGACATCGAGGACCAGCTCGGCGAGCTCATGCCGCGCGATTTCCTCGTGAGGACGCCTGCGGCGGCCCTGCGTCATTTCCCTCGCTACCTGAAGGCGATCGGTCGGCGCATCGACGCCCTGCGGGAGGACCCGCAGCGCGATGCGCGGGCCATGTCGGAGCTCGCGCCGCTCGTGGCGGGCTATCGTCGTCGTCGCAAGGAGCGGCGCGGCCGGCCCGATGCCCGCCTCGACGATTTTCGCTGGCTGCTGGAGGAGTTGCGGGTCTCGCTGTTCGCGCAAGGATTGCGCACGCCCATGCCCGTCTCGCCCAAGCGCCTGCACAAGGCGCTCGCGGCGATCGACTAGGCGCCTAGGAGCGGCCGGGCAGGTCGACGGGCGAGCGGCGGAAGCTCGGGCGCATCACGAGGGGCTGGCGGATCTTGGAGTCGGGTCGCCGGTGCGCCGACGGCACGAAGCGGTCTGCATGCTCGGGCGCCGCGAGCCGGATGATGCTCGAGAGCTTCGGGCTGATCGCCACCTCCTGGGGCAGGGCGCACGAGGTGATCTCGAACAGGGTCTCGATCGTGCCCTCGGTGAAGCCCGACAGGCTCGACGCGACCGTGGCGCGCGAGCGGATGCCCTGCACGAGCCCGGCGGCGATCGCGAAGCCGCCGCGCTCGCCCTCGTCCAGTGCCTCGGACAGCGCCGCCAGGGCGCTCGACGCATCGTCGAAGAGCACCATCATCTGGACGTCCTCGCGATGGATCGTTTCCGCGCGGATCGCGGGCAGCCGCGCCTCGAAGCGCTCGCAGGCTTCCCAGGCGGCAATCTCGTCGCCGGCCACGGCGACGAAGCGGATGAGGCCGAGTAGTTGCACGCGGCCATTCTGGCCGGAGGGCACGAGGGCGGTACCGGGCCGCCGATGGGACGGCCTTGCGGCCGACGAACGGTCGGGGCCCGGCTATCATCACGCGATGCACCGTGTCCTCGCCGCCTTCTCCCGCGGCCTCGTGAGCCAGCTCCATCCAAGGATGCTGGCCTTGCTCGTCTGGCCCTTTCTCGTGGCGATCGCAGGATGGATAGTGCTCGCCTGGTTCGCCTGGGGGCCGCTCGTCGACTGGATCTCCGAAAGCCTGCTCGGCCGGTTCTCCGTCTTCCAGTGGACCTTCGAGCGGATGGCGGGCATGGGCTTCGAGGCCGCTCCCGATCTCGTTGCGACCGTGCTCGCGCTGCTGGTCGCGATCCCGATGATCTTCGCCACCGGCGTGGGCCTGGTGGGCGTCTTCGCGATGCCCGTGGTCCTGCGCCACCTGGACGCTCGCTATCCCGACGTGCGGCGCAGGGGGTCGGCCTCGATCGGCGGCAGCATCTGGAATGCCGTCTCCAGCCTGGCGATCTTCGTCGTGGGCTACCTGCTCACCATGCCGCTGTGGCTCGTGCCGCCGCTCGCGTTCATCGTGCCGTGGCTGTGGTGGAGCTGGCTGACCGCAAGGACGATGCGCTTCGACAGCCTCGTCGAACATGCCGACCCGGTCGAGCGACGGGCGCTGGTCGCAACGCACCGGCGCGCCTACCTCGCGCTCGGGCTGCTGGTGACCGTGCTGAACTACATCCCGCCGCTCTTCCTCGTCACGCCGGTCCTGTCGGCGCTCGCCTATGCCCACTTCTCGCTGGAGGCGTTGCGGCGTGCCCGTGTCGACGCGGCCTGAGCGCCGGCCGTGCGGCTCGGCCGGCGCCGGGCCGACCATGCGGGCCTGCGCCGGCCGGGTTCGGCGCAGCCTTTTCGGGCTGCTCTTCCTGGTCGCCGCCACGGCGGCCCTGGCGCGCGGGCCGGCGCCGGAGGGCGAAGCTGCCCGCGCGTCGCCGGAGGCTTCGACGGGCTTCGGTGCGGTCGTCGTCGACTTCGGACGCAGCGACATGGTGGTCGCGGCGCATCCCGCGGCGGTCGCCGCGGCCCGTGGCGTGCTCGATGCCGGCGGCGGGGCCGTCGACGCGGCGATCGCGGCGCAGATGGTGCTCAATCTCGTGGAGCCGCAATCCTCGGGCATTGGTGGCGGCGGGTTCCTGCTCTACAGCCGGCCCGACGGCACCCGGCTCGCTTACGACGGCCGCGAGACCGCCCCCGCCGAGGCGACCGAGAAGCTGTTCGTGGGACCGGACGGTCGCGCGACCGGATTCTTCGAGGCGGTCGACAGCGGGCGTTCCGTCGGCGTGCCGGGACTGCTGCGCATGTTGGAGCTCGCGCACCGCGAACATGGCCGCCTGCCCTGGGCGAGCCTCTTCGCGCCCGCGATCGATCTCGCGCGTTCGGGCTTCAGCGTGTCGCCGCGACTGCACGCCCTGCTTACGGGGGCGCTGGACCGGATCCGCCGCAGCCCGTCGGCTGCCGCGCATTTCCTCGATGCCGAAGGCCGCCCGTGGCCGGTGGGCCATCTCCTGCGCGACCCGGAGTTCGCCGACACCCTCGAGCGCATTGCCCGCGAAGGTGCCGATGCCTTCTACACGGGGCCGCTCGCGGCCGCCGTGGTCGCGGCCGTGCGAACCGATCCCCGCGGCGCCGGGCGGCTGTCGCTCGCCGACCTGGCCGGCTATCGAGCCCGGCTTCGCGCGCCGGTGTGCGGTCCGTTCCGCTCCTTCACGATCTGCGGGGCGCCGCCGCCGAGCTCGGGCGGCATCACCCTGCTGCAGGCGCTCGGCATCTTCGAGCGCCTCGAGCCGGTCGCGCTCCCGGACGAGCCGGGCCTGCCGATGCCCGCCCTCAGCATGCATCGGCTCGTCGAGGCCTACCGCCTGGCATACGCGGACCGAAGTGCCTGGATCGCCGACCCGGACTTCTTCGAGGTGCCGATGGCGGGGCTGCTCGACGGTGGCTACCTGTCGATGCGCGCGGCGCTCGTCGACGACGAGCGCACCCTCGGCGCGGCGCGCCCCGGGCGCCCGCCCGGGGCGCCGGCCCCGGCGGCCGGGCCCGAGCGCGGGCTGCCCTCGACCACGCACCTCGCCATCGTCGATCGCCACGGCGAGGCCGTCTCCCTCACGAGTTCCATCGAGCAGGCCTTCGGCAACCTGATGCGTGTCCGAGGCTTCCTGCTCAACAACCAGCTCACGGACTTCGACCTGTTGCCGGTCGACGCCGAGGGCCGTCCGCTCGCCAACCGGGTCGAGCCAGGCAAGCGCCCACGGAGCACGATGGCGCCCACACTGGTCTTCGACGGGGAGGGACGGCTGCTGGCGGCCCTGGGTTCGCCGGGCGGCAGCCAGATCGTCCAGTTCGTGGGCAAGTCGCTGGTGGCGATGATCGATCGCAGGATGCCGATGCACGAAGCCTTCGCGCTGCCGAACTTCGGGGCGAGGGCGGGCGCGTCGGCCATCGTCGAGACCGGGCAGGCGGGCGACCCGATCGCGCGGGCGCTCGCCCGGCGAGGACACGAGACGAGGCGCCGGGCGCAGGCAAGCGGCCTGCATGGCTTCGTGTACAACGGGCGCATCGCCGGGGCGCCGGCGCCCTTCGCCATCGACCCGGAGCGCGGAAGATGGGCGGGCGCGGCCGATCCGCGGCGCGAGGGGATTGCCTCGGGTGATCGCTGAAGGAAGGGGAGTCGAAAGTGAAGTTCGGATTGATCGTGATCGGTGACGAGATCCTCTCGGGGCGCCGCCAGGACAAGCACTTCTCCAAGGTTCGCGAGCTGCTCGCGGAGCGCGGCCTGCAACTGGCATGGGTGCGCTACGAGGGCGACGATCGCGCGCGCATCGAGGCCGCCCTGAGGCAGACCTTCGCGAGCGAGGACGTGGTCTTCTGCTGCGGCGGGATCGGGGCCACGCCCGACGACCATACGCGCCAGGCCGCGGCGGCGGCGCTGGGCGTGCCGCTCGTCCTGCATCCCGAGGCAAAGGCGCTGATCACGCAGCGTTGCGCCGACATGGCGAGGGAAGGGCGGGGCAGCGCGGACATGAGCCTGCCGGAGAACCAGCAGCGGCTCCGGATGGGGGAGTTCCCCGAGGGCGCCGACATCATCCCGAACCCGTACAACCGCATACCCGGGTTCCGCGTGGGCACGCACTGGTTCATGCCCGGGTTCCCGGTCATGGCCTGGCCGATGATCGAATGGATCCTGGACACGCACTACCGGGAGCACTTCCACCGGGACAGGCAGCAGGTGCTCGCATTCATCGCGCACGGACTGCCCGAGTCCGTGGTGACGCCCGCGCTGGAGGCGGTCGAGCGCGCCTACGCCCAGGTCAAGGTGTTCTGCCTGCCGTCGGCAGGGACGCTCGCCCGCCCCGGCCATCTCGAACTGGGCGTCAAGGGCGACCCGGATGCGACGGCCGCCGCCTGTCGGATGCTGCGGGAGGCCGTGGCCCGGCTGGGCGGCCGTATCGAGGAGATGCCTGCGGGCGACTGAACGGGGCGATTCGGACTGTCGCGCCTCGTCGCGATGTGACGCGCGGCGTCACCAAAGAAAAAGGCCCGATCGGCGGATCGGGCCTTAAGGCACCACACGGAGGAGGAGACAGTGGCGCCTGGAGGAGACAACCTGGATGAAGAATTCGGTCAGGCAGCCTTCTTCGCGCGGCTCGTGGCCTTCGCGGCGGCGGCGCTGAAGTTGCTTTCGGCAAGTTCGACGGCCTGTTTGGTGGCAGCGGTCACCTGGTCCGCGGCGGTGTTCGCGGCGTTCAGCGCCTGGCGGATGAACGTCACGATGCCTTCGGAACCGACCGGCGCGTTCTTGGCGAGCTGGTCGACCGCGGCCTGGAACAGCTTGCCGGTTTCCGCGAACTGCTTCTCCACGATCGAAGCAATGCCCGTGCCAGTCTCGTTGGTGATGTCATAGACATGCTTCGAGTAGGCCACGAACTTCTCGGCGACCGGCTGGGCGGCGTTGGTGGTCAGTTCGGCGATGGCCTGGGGATCCTTGGCCTCGAACAGGGCACGGAACTGCTCGGCGACTTCGCCCACCGAGGCCTTCGCGGCCTGGAGGTTCAGCTCGGCGAGCTTCTCGAGTCCCTCGAGGGACTTGAGGGTCACGGCGCGGTTGCTTTCAAGCGCGGCCTTCTGGATCTGGATCAGTTGCTCGGGGGTCTGGAACATTTGCGCACTCCTGGACAGTCGGGTTCGGGCGAGGCGACGATCTATCACGGTGATGGTGCGTCGCACAAAACACACTGTATGGGCCGTTGGCGCCGAAGTCAACCGTTTTCTTGTGCATCGCAGCAATGGCATGTTCCGTAATCGGCGCACTTCCGTCAAGTATTGGATTTGTCGATGTTCTTGCGGTCCGGATCGATCGCCGTGACAGGCGGTTCGCAAGGGTGCGCCCCTGCCCGGTCGCGGTTGCTGCTCCGCAGGAAAAGGCCTCGCGGATGCGCCGTCGAAGCCGGCGCCCCGGGCGGCGACGAGCGGACTGTGTCGCGTCTGGTACCGCCCGATGTCCGATCCCCCGGTATCGCCCCGCGCAGGGCCGCTGTTCCGATGATCGACCGCCGGTCGGCTCTTGGCTTACGTTCTTCAAGACGTGTCTTCGGATTCGCTGGTAAGGCTTTATTTCATAAGGAACTACTTGATACACTCTGGCGTCCTGAAGAATCGAAGGGCCCCGGGGAGTCGGCATGGTGTATTCGTGGTTCCGCGCGCTGCTGGTCGCGTGCGTCGTGATTGGCCTGGCCGTGACCTGGCCGGAAGTGCAGGCGAAGGGAGCCTCGGAGCCCGGCAAGATGGCCTCCTCGGCCAAGCGCAAGGCCGCCAAGGCATCCCGGCCGGCCCCTTCCGCGCGGACGAAGGCCGCGAAGAACGAGGCCAAGCGCCCGCCTCGCCGCGCCGCCGCCCGGAAGGCCGCCAAGCCGCGGCGAAGCACCGCGAGCGCCAGGCGCACCGCGCCCAAGGCGAACGTGGTGCGGACGAACGCCCGCGCCTCGGCCCGGATCCAGCGGCCGGTGCCCGCTTCCATCCCCACCATCGGCGAGGCGATCGGGCTGCGGACGGTGGACGATCCGCTTGGCCTGGGTTCTTCCGTCGCCTTGATGGTCGACGCGCGGACGGGCGAGACGCTCTACGAGAAGAACGCGGACGCGGTGTTGCCGATCGCCTCGATCACCAAGCTCATGACCGCGATGGTCGTGCTCGACTCCAAGGCGCCGATGCACGAGATGCTCACGATCACGTCCGACGATATCGACACCGAGCGCAACAGCCGGTCGCGGCTGACCGTGGGCACGAAGCTGTCGCGCTCGGAAATGCTTCACCTTGCGCTGATGTCCTCCGAGAACCGGGCGGCCAACGCGCTCGGCCGCCACCACCCCGGGGGGCTCGATGCATTCGTCGCGGAGATGAACCGCAAGGCGCGGGCGATCGGCATGGAGGACTCGAGCTTCGTCGAGCCGACGGGGCTGTCGGCCGGCAACGTGTCCAATGCGCGCGACCTCGCCCGGCTCGTGCGCGAGGCGGCGAGGTATCCGCTGCTGCGCACGTACTCCACCACGCCGGGCCTCACCATCGATACCGGCTACCGCCAGGTGCGCTACGGGAACACCAATCGCCTGGTGAAGAACGAGAACTGGGAGATCGGCCTCCAGAAGACCGGCTATATCTCCGAGGCCGGGCGCTGCCTCGTCATGCAGACGCTCATCGACGGCCGCCCGGTGGTGATGGTCCTGCTCGACTCCGACGGGGCGAACACGCGCTTCGGCGATGCGCGGCGGCTGCGCGACTGGCTCGAGGCCGGCGGTGCCAGGCACGCGGGTTCGTCGAAGGCCGCATCCGACACGGCTTCCGCGAGCTGACGCGACGCCAGGGCCCGCCGCAGGGCCTTCGGTTCAGTCGCGGCGCTCGTAGCCGAGCGCCGACGAGATCTGGTCGGCGGTCATGCAGAGCTGGTCGATCCACTCGTCCTGGATGAACTCCGCGGGCGCGGAGATCGACAGGCCCGCGACGAGGCGGCCCGAGTCGTCGCGAATCCCCGCGGCGATGCACCGGACGCCCAGCTCGAGTTCCTCGTTGTCGCGCGCATAGCCCCGGGCGCGCACCAGCGCGAGCTCGCGCTCGAGCCTGGCGGGCTCGGTGATGCTGTTGCGCGTGTGGCCGGCCAGGCCGGTGCGGGCGCTGTAGGCGCGCACCGCGCGAATGTCGTCCGCGGCGAGGAAGAGCTTGCCCACGGAGGTGAGGTGGAGCGGGGCGCGCCCGCCGACGGCGCGCACCACCTGCATTCCCGAGCGTTCCGACAGCGCGCGCTCGATGTAGACGATCTCGTCGCCCTGGCGGATGGAGAGGTTGACCGGCTGGCCGGTGGCCCGGTGGAGCTCGCGCATCGGGCCGAGCGCCGCGTCACGCACGTTGAGCCTCGTCTTCACCAGGTTGCCGAGCTCCAGCAGGCGGATGCCGAGCTGGTAGATGCCGGGGTCGCTGCGATCGACGAGCCGGGCCGTGACGAGGTCGTTGAGGATGCGATGCGCCGTGGACGGGTGCAGGCCCGTCCGGGCGGACAGCTCCTTGAGGCTTACGGGGTCGGGCTGGGCGGCCAGGGCGTCGAGCAGGGACACCATGCGGTCGATCACCTGGATCGCGGTCTTGCCTTGCTCAGTGTTCGAGCGGGGACGTGGCATCGAGCGTGCGGGATCGCAATGTTGCGATGCGGGTCGTTATATCACCAAGCGAAACGAATGTCATTCCGGCGGCGTCGCCAGCGCCCGGGCGCATTCGCCCACCAGGGCCGGGCCGCGATAGACGAGCCCGGTATAGACCTGCACGAGCGAGGCGCCGGCTTCGACCTTCGAGCGGGCGTCGGGACCGCCGAAGACCCCCCCGACGCCGATGATGGGGTAGTCGGCCGGGAGCCGCTCCCGCAACGCCCGGATGACCCGGTTGGACAGCCCGAGCAGCGGGGCGCCCGAGAGGCCCCCGGCCTCGCGCGCGTGGCGCGCGCCCGCCACCATCTCGCGCGAGACCGTGGTGTTGGTGGCGATCACGCCGTCGATCCCGTGGCGCAGGAGCGCGGCCGCAATTGAATCGACCTGCGCGGGCTCGAGGTCGGGCGCGATCTTGAGGACCATGGGCACCCTGCGACGGTGCTCCGTGGCGAGCGCGTCGCGTTCGTCGCGCAGCCGCTCGAGCATGCGGTCGAGCTCGTCGGCGCCCTGGAGCTGGCGCAGGTTCCGGGTGTTGGGCGAGGACACGTTGATGGTGACGTAGCCCGCATGGGGATACACCTTGCGCAGGCAGGCAAGGTAGTCGTCGATGGCGTTCTCGATGGGCGTGTCGGCGTTCTTGCCGATGTTCAGCCCCAGCACACCGCGATAGCGCGATCGCTGCACGTTCGCGACGAAGGCGTCCACCCCCTGGTTGTTGAAGCCCATCCGGTTGATCAGCGCCCGGTGCGCGGGCAGCCGGAACAGCCGGGGGCGGGGATTCCCGGGCTGCGGTCGCGGCGTCACGGTGCCGACCTCTATGAAGCCGAAGCCCATCGCCGCGAAACCGTCGATGTGCGCCCCGTCCTTGTCCATGCCGGCGGCAAGCCCGACCCGGTTCGAGAACCTCAGTCCCATGACCTCGACGGGATCCTCGACCGCCGGCCCGGCGGCGAGGGCCAGCGCGCCGCTGGCGGCCAGGCCGTCGAGGGTTGCGAGCGTGAGCTCGTGCGCGCGTTCGGGGTCGAGCGCGAAGAGGAACGGTCGCGCCAGCGAGTAGAGTCCCGACCTCATTCGCTGGCGGCACCCGGCGTCAGGGGCACGTCGAGTTCCGACCACCGGCCGTTGCGAAGCGCCTCGATCGGGCGGAACTGGGCCTTGTAGCGCATCTTGCGGCTCTGCTCGATCCAGTACCCCAGGTACAGGTACGGGAGGCCGAGCTGGCGGCACTGCTCGACCTGCCACAGGATGTTGTAGGTGCCGTAGCTCGCGCCCGGCACGTCCGGGTCGTAGAAGGTGTAGACCGACGACAGGCCGTCGTTGAGCATGTCGATGATCGACACCATGCGCAGGATGCCCTCGGGATCCCGGAACTCCACGAGGCGCGTGTTCACCTTGCTCTGGAGCAGGAACTGCGCGTACTGCTCGCGGCTGTCGTGGTCCATCCCGCTGCCCGCATGGCGGTGCGACTGGTAGCGCAGGTAGAGCCGGTAGTGCTCGTGCGAGAAGCCGAGCCGGGCGACCAGGGTGCGCAGGTCCGCATGGCGCTTCGCCGCGCGACGCTGGCTCCGGTTGGGCATGAAGCGGGCGACGGGCAGGCGCACCGGCGTACAGGCGCTGCACCGGTCGCAATGCGGGCGGTAGGTGAACACGCCGCTACGACGGAAGCCGGCCCGGACCAGCTCGCTGTAGACGTCGGCATTGATGAGGTGGTTCGGGGTCGCGACCTGGGATCTCGCCTGGCGCTCGGGCAGGTAGCTGCACGGATAGGGCGCGGTCGAGTAGAACTGCAGCGCCGAGAAGGGGAGTTCCTTGAGCTGGGTCATCCGAGCGGGAGTTCGATGGCCATCGCGCGCCAGTCCGGAGCGGCCTGACCGGTCAGCTCGCGCACGAGCTCCAGGAAGGAGGCTCTCGGGATCTCCCGCGCACCGAGCGAAGCCAGGTGAGGCGTTGCCTGCTGGCAGTCTATCATGGGGAAACCGTGCCGCCGGAGCGCGCCGACCAGCGCCCCGAGCGCCGCCTTCGAGGCGTCGGCCTCGCGGCTGAACATCGATTCCCCGAAGAACATGCGGCCGATCGCCACGCCGTAGAGGCCACCGGCGAGTTCGCGCCCGTCGGGCGACTGCCGCCAGATCTCGACGGAGTGCGCGAAGCCCGCCCGGTGCAGGTCGCCATAGGCCTGCCGCATCTCGGTCGTGATCCAGGTGCCCGCCTGCCCGCGCCGGATCGTGTGCGCGCATGCCGCCACCACCTCGTCGAAGGCGGCATCGAGCGTGACCGTCCACGCGCCCGCTCGATGCATCTGCCGGCAGCGCTGGCGCAGCGACCGCGAGAGATGGAACTCCGCCGTGAGCAGGACCATGCGGGGATCCGGCGACCACCAGAGGACGGGCTGGTCGTCCGAGTACCAGGGGAAGGCGCCCTTGGCATAGGCCTCGAGCAGGCGGGCCACCCCGAGGTCGCGGCCCGCCGCGAGCAGGCCGGGCGGATCGTCGAGCGCCTCGCTCGGGTCGGGCAGCGGGACTCCCGGTTCGACCCAGGCGAGCCGGGGCTCCGTCATCGTCGCGAGGCGGCCCGCCTAGCTCGACGGGCGTCGCGGGTAGAGGATCGCATCGACATGCAGCTTTTCACGGCCGGTGCGACGGTCCTCGAAGAACCAGCGCAAGGTGCGCTCGACGGTCCGGAAGGCGATCTCGTCCCAGGGGATCTCCTCCTCGCTGAAGAGGCGAGCCTCCAGGCTTTCCGGCCCGGGCGCGAGCTCGGGACCGAGCATGCGCGCCCGGAAGAACAGGTGGACCTGGTGGACATGCGGTACGTCGAGCATGGAGAAAAGTTCGCCGAGCTCGATGCGCGCGCCGGATTCCTCGGTCGTTTCGCGTTCCGCGCCGGCGCGGGTGGTTTCCCCGTTTTCCATGAAACCGGCGGGCAGCGTCCAGTAGCCGTAGCGCGGCTCGATGGCCCGCCGGCAGAGCAGGACCCGTCCTTCCCAGACCGGGATCGTGCCGAGCACGAGATTCGGATTCTGGTAGTGGATGGTGCCGCAGCCGTCGCAGCAGTAGCGTTCGCGATTGTCGCCCGGCGGAATGGCGAGGCGGACTTCGCGGGCACAGACGGAGCAGTATTTCATGGTCCCGTACGGAAACGAAGGCGAGCCAGTTTAGCAGCGAGGATGAGCGGGTTGGCCCTTCGCTTGCCGTCGCCCTTCGCAACATGTATAGTTCCTTTCTTCGGACGCGGGGTGGAGCAGTTTGGCAGCTCGTCGGGCTCATAACCCGAAGGTCGCAGGTTCAAATCCTGCCCCCGCAACCATCCGATTCCCGAACGCCCTCTTGCTCGCTACCGAACCCTGGTCGTTGCCGGCCGGCTTCGAGCGGCATGACCGGGCCCCTGCCGGACCCTGGAGTCGAACGACGGCCGCGCAGTTTCCGGGAACCCGATCGATCGTAGGTACTGGCCACCGGGCCAAGAACTCGAGCGCGGCCGCGACCCGCCGATCATCGTCGCCTGTCGTATCGGGCGCCGCGCCGCAGGGTGAACAGGTCGCGGAAATCGCGATCCGTGCAACTCGAGGAAGCATTGCGGATATCAGTGCATCGGGCTGAGGCCCCAGCCCACCCAATCCGAGCCGTTCGAGGATCCGCCGGGCGATGAATACCGCCGAAGCGAAACGCATCATCGAGGCCGCGCTGCTGTGCGCGGACCAGCCGCTGACCGTGCCGATGCTTCGGCGCCTTTTCGACGACGAGATCTCCGCCGACACCGTGCGCAACCTGCTCGCCGAGCTCACCGTCGACTGGCAGGATCGATCCGTGCAGCTGGTCGGGGTGGCGAGCGGCTGGCGTTTCCAGTCCCGTCCGGAGTTTGCGCGCTACCTCGAACGCCTGGGCAACGAACGGGCTCCCCGGTATTCGCGGGCCACGCTGGAGACGCTCGCGATCATCGCCTATCGACAGCCGGTAACGCGCGGCGACATCGAGGAGATCCGCGGTGTCACGGTCTCGAGCAGCGTGATCAAGACGCTGGAGGAACGCGGCTGGATCGAGGTGATCGGGCACAAGGAAGTGCTCGGCCGACCGGCGCTTTTCGGTACTACCCGGCGCTTCCTCGACGACCTGGGGCTGCGCTCGCTCGACGAACTGCCGCCGCTTGCCGATATCGGCGGCGACGAACCGGGCGCCTCGCTCTTCGAGCAGCAGGTCATGGCGATCGATGCCGCGACGACCGGCGAAGCGCCGACCGATGCCCCGGTGACGGGGGATGCGCCTGCGACGGAAGATGGCCGTTCGACGGTGGACCTCCCCGGGTCGGAGGACGATGCCGCGTCGGAGGCGGGTTCCGGTGCGCGCGCCGACGGCGCCGCGACGGATCCGGAGATCGCGCAGGGGCCCGATGCGTCGGACCCCGTGATGGCGTGCCGGGACGATGACGATGACGATGACGAGGGCGACGACGCCCGCGAATTCCTGAGACATGAGGCGGCTTCGCCCGGCGAAGCCTGAGCCCGATCACGCGGCCCTTCGGCGCGCGTGGCTGCGATGAGGATCGAGAATCCTGATGAGCGAGAACACTGAAGCAACGGTGGACGTGCCCGTGCAACGCGAAGCCGCGGGCGAGGCGGCTCCCGGCGGCGGCAAGCCGCGCGGTTCCGGCCGGCGACGCGGGGGTCGGGGCCGTCGCGGCCGCGGCGAATCGCAGCGTGGGCCGCAGGCGGGCGCCTCGACGCCGGCGGGCAGCCCCGCCGCGGAGCCGGACGACCTGCCTCGCTTCGAGGTGCAGGCGCTCGTCGGCAGCGGCACCGGCCAGGCACTGAATGGCGACGCCGGCTTCGACGAGGACTATCCGAAACTGCACAAGGTGCTCGCGGACGCCGGCATGGGTGCCAGGCGCGAGATGGAGGAATGGATCATCGCGGGGCGGGTCACGGTCAACGGCCAGCCGGCCCATGTCGGCCAGCGCATCGCGCCGAACGACCAGATCCGGATCAACGGTCGCCCGCTCAAGCGCAAGCCCGGGCCGGCGCCCACCCGTGTGCTGCTCTACCACAAGCCCGCCGGCGAGATCTGCAGCCGCAGCGATCCGGGCAAGCGCAAGACCGTCTTCGACCGCCTGCCCAAGGTGAAGGGCGGGCGCTGGGTGTCGGTGGGCCGGCTCGACTTCAATACCGAGGGCCTGCTCGTCTTCACGACCTCGGGCGAGCTCGCCAACAAGCTCATGCACCCCCGCTACGGCTGGGAGCGCGAGTATGCCGTGCGCATCTTCGGGCGGATCGACGACGAGGCGAGGCGCAAGCTGCTGGAAGGCGTCGAGCTCGAGGACGGTGCGGCGGCCTTCGCGAGCATCGACGACCTGGGCGGTGAAGGCGCCAACGCCTGGTACCGGGTGGTCCTTTCCGAGGGACGCAATCGCGAGGTGCGCCGCATGTTCGAAGCCGTCGGCCTGACGGTCAGCCGGCTCGTGCGCGTGCGCTTCGGCCCCATCGGCATGCCGAGCAGCCTGACGAGGGGGCGCTGGACCGAATTGTCCCCCGCCGAGGTCGGTGCGCTGGGGCGCATCCTTCGCGAGCAGGGGAACGGCGGCGAGCCGGCGGCCGTGGCCGATGCGGCTCCCGCCGAATTCGACGACTTCGATGACGACGAGCTCGGTCCGGAGTTCGACGACGACTGGCAGCCCACGTCGCACGACGCCCATCTCGAGGGCATCACGCGCACGGTTCGCGCGGGCGAGGTGGGCGCGCCCGGGCGACTGCGTCGCGGCCGTCGCGCAGGCGTCACGGCCGGCGTGTTCCCTTCCGGTCCCATGGACGGGCTGGGCTCCAGCAAGCTCGGCCTGCCCGGTGGCCGCGACGGCAACCGCGCGGGTCGCGGCGGCCGGGGTTCCGGCAAGAAGGCAGCGCCGGTGCCCGCTGGCGGTACCCCGGGCGGACAGCGCCGGGGCAAGCCGGCGGGCTCGCCCCGTCGCCGGGGTCGGCGCAAGGGCCAGCCCGGCTGATTCGCCCGCCCGTTCCTCGTCGGGGTTTCGTTGGCGGGTTATTCGGGCTATAATCTTTCGCTTGAGAAGTCGCCTGGTTTTGGGCAGTTTCGGGAATGCGCCGGAAGCGGTGCGCCGGCGATGCGGGCGTGTCGGTGCATTTTCGGTCGGGGCGGCCAGTTGGATGAATCCGGCATCGCCACGAGGGCCTGGTCGCCCTTGTCGCTGGCGGGCACATTCCAGACAGGGCCGCGCGGCAGTCGAGACTGCCGCGGGCGGCCGGACCCGAGCGCCCCTTCGAATCCAGCTTCCTCGAAAAGTGGGCTGCCCGGCCCATTTTTCATTTTCGGAGTTCGAAGCGTGTTGCCGATCGAAGCGCCATTCGTGGAAGCAATCAGGCGCACCGTCAGCGGCATGGGATACGAGCTGGTCGACTGCGAGTTCGCCGCCGGCGGGTTGCTCAGGGTGTACATCGATTCGCCCGAGGGCATCCGGATCGACGACTGCGAGCGGGTGAGCCACCAGCTGTCGCACCTGCTCATGGTCGAGGATGTCGACTACGAGCGGCTCGAGGTCTCGTCGCCAGGGCTCGATCGGCCGTTGCGCAGCGAAGCGGATTTCCGTCGTTTCGCGGGCTGCGAGGCCATGGTGCGCCTGCGCCGCCCTTTCGAGGGGCGGCGCAATTTCGAAGGCGTCCTGACGGTCGAGGAAGACGGTCGATTCGGACTGGAACTCGTGGAGCGGCCGGCTCGCGGCGCGAGCCGGGGCGGATCCCGGTCGCGGCGCTCGGGGGGCATGTGGACTGCCCCGGGCGTGGCGACAGGAAGGAAGATGATTTTTTCGCTCGACGAGGTCGAGCGGGCTCGGCTGGTGCCGATGCCACAGGCGAACTAGGAGTTCGGTATGAGCCGAGAAGTTCTGTTGCTGGTCGATGCGCTCGCGCGGGAGAAGAACGTGCCCCGCGAGACGGTGTTCGAGGCGCTCGAGAGTGCCCTCGCGTCCGCGACCAAGAAGCGGTTCAAGGAAGAGACGGACGTCCGGGTCTCGATCGACCGCACGACCGGCGACTACGAGGCGTTCAGGCGCTGGCTGGTGGTTCCCGACGACGAGCTCGAGGACCATGACCTCCAGATCATCTACTCCGAGGCCCGCAAGGAGAACCCGGACATCGAGATCGGCGACTACGTCGAGGAAGAGCTCGAGCCGGCCGAGCTCGGCCGTATCGGCGCGCAGGCGGCGAAGCAGGTCATCCTGCAGCGCATCCGCGATGCCGAGCGCGAGCAGATCATCAACGACTTCCTGCAGCGTGGCGAGCCGATCCTCTCGGGTACGGTCAAGCGGATCGACCGCGAGGGCGCGATCATCGAGTCGGGCAAGCTCGAGGCACGGCTGCCCCGCGACCAGATGATCCCGAAGGAGAACCTGCGCGTCGGCGACCGGGTCCGCGCCTACGTGGCCCGCGTCAACCGCGAGGGCAGGGGCCCGCAGCTCTACCTCTCGCGCACGTCGCCGGAGTTCATCCGCCACCTGTTCGCCATCGAGGTTCCCGAGATCGAGCAGGGGCTGCTCGAGATCAAGGCGGCGGCCCGCGACCCGGGCGTGCGGGCCAAGATCGCGGTCCACACCAACGACCGCCGCATCGATCCCATCGGGACGTGCGTCGGGGTGCGCGGCTCGCGCGTGCAGGCGGTGACGGGCGAGCTCGCCGGCGAGCGGGTGGACATCGTGCTGTGGTCCGAAGACCCCGCGCAGTTCGTCATCGGCGCGCTGGCACCGGCCAATGTTTCGTCGATCGTGGTCGACGAGGACGCCCGCAGCATGGATGTGGTCGTCGACGAGGACAACCTGGCGCTCGCGATCGGGACGGGCGGGCGCAACGTGCGCCTCGCCTCGGAGCTGACCGGGTGGCAGATCAACATCATGACGGCCGAGGAATCGGCCGAGAAGCTCGAGCGCGAACGCGCCGAGACCATGCAGCTGTTCATGCACAAGCTGGACGTCGACGAGGAGGTGGCCCAGATCCTCGTGGACGAGGGCTTCACCAGCCTCGAGGAAGTCGCCTACGTCCCGGCGAACGAGTTCGAGGAGATCGAGGCGTTCGATGCGGAGACGGTCAACGAGTTGCGCACGCGCGCCCGCAACGTCCTCCTGACGGAGGCCATCGCAACCGAGGAGCGGATCGGCACGACGGCCGAGGATCTGCTTGCCCTCGAGGGCATGGATCGCGAACTCGCCGCCAAGCTCGCGGATGCCAAGGTGTACACGCGCGACGACCTCGCGGAACTGGCCGTCGATGAACTGCTGGAGATCGCCGACCTCGACGAGGAACAGGCGAAGAACCTGATCATGAAGGCGCGAGCCCACTGGTTCGAGAACGAGGACGCCTGAGGCGGTCATCGAGAACGAGGACGCAATGGCGTCCTCGGACCGCCACCGATCGGACCAGCGAAGGAGTGATATGAGTAACACGGTTTCCGCTTTTGCCGCCGAACTGAAGATGCCGACCGAGGTGCTGCTCGAGCAGCTGAGCGCGGCCGGCGTCCGCAAGTCCTCGCCCGACGACAGCCTGAGCGAAGCGGACAAGGAGCAGCTGCTGCTCGCGCTGCGCAAGGCGCACGGCGGCGAGGGCGCTCCCAAGCGCAAGATCACCCTGACGCGCAAGAAGACGTCCGAGATCAAGCAGGCGGACGCGACGGGCAAGGCGCGCACGATCCAGGTCGAGGTCCGCAAGAAGCGGGTGTTCGTCAAGCGCGACGGCGGGCCCGCCACGCCCGAGGCCCCGCCGGCGCCCGCTCCCGTCATCGACAAGGAGGAGCTGGCCGCTCGCGAGGAAGAGGAGCGCCGCCAGCGCGAGCTCCTCGAGCGGCAGGCGGCCGAGCTTCGCGAGAAGCAGGAGCGCCTCGAGCTCGAGCGGCAGCGCGAGTCCGAGGCAGCAGCCGAGGCGAAGCGCCGCGCGGAAGATGCCGAGCGCGAACGCAAGCGCGCCGCCAGCCGCGAGGAGGGCGCCGATGCCGAGGCGCGCGCGAAGGCCGAGGCGGCCGCGGAGGCCGCCCGCAAGGCTCGCGAGGAAGCCGAGCAGCAGGAACGTGCCCGGCGCGCCGTGGAGGCCGAGGTTGCCGAGATCAATCGCCTGATGACCGAGGCGCGCCGGCCCAAGCCCAAGCCGGCCCCGGCGCCTGCGCCCGAGGCGACCGCCTCGGCGCAGGAGGTCGCGGCCAAGGGGACGCTCCATCGTGCGGGCACCGGCAAGCCGGCCGGGGACGAGGACGATCGCGGCGGCGGCAAGAAGCACGTCAAGTCCGAGAAGCTTTCTTCCACCTGGTCCGAGGAGGCGAACCGTCGTCGGGGCGGACTCAAGACGCGCGGCGACAGCGGGGCCGATCGCGGCGGCTGGCGCGCCGGCCCCGGTCGTGCCGGCCCGGGCGCCCGCGGACGCGGGCGCAACGGCCGGGGCCGTGGCCGTGGCGAGGCGCCGGTGGCGCAGCCGAGCGAACCGATCGTGCGCGACGTCCTCGTGCCGGAGACCATCACGGTGGCCGACCTTGCCCACAAGATGTCCGTGAAGGCGGCCGAGGTCATCAAGACCCTGATGAAGCTCGGCCAGATGGTGACGATCAACCAGGTGCTCGACCAGGAGACCGCGATGATCGTCGTCGAGGAGATGGGACACCGGGCGCAGGCGGCCAAGCTCGACGACCCCGAGGCGCTGCTCATCGAGAGCGATGCCGAATCGGCGGAGGGGGAGGCCCTTCCGCGCCCGCCGGTGGTCACCGTGATGGGCCACGTCGACCACGGCAAGACCTCCCTGCTCGACTACATCCGCCGTGCCAAGGTGGCGGCGGGCGAGGCCGGCGGCATCACGCAGCACATCGGCGCCTATCACGTCGAGACCCCGCGGGGCGTCATCACGTTCCTCGATACCCCGGGCCACGAGGCCTTCACGGCCATGCGGGCGCGCGGCGCGAAGGCGACGGACATCGTCATCCTCGTGGTCGCCGCCGACGACGGCGTCATGCCGCAGACGGCCGAGGCCATCGCCCATGCCCGGGCGGCGGAAGTGCCGATCGTGGTCGCGCTCAACAAGATGGACAAGCCCGAGGCGAACCCCGACCGGGTGAAGCAGGAACTCGTGGCGCACGAGGTCATCCCCGAGGAGTACGGCGGCGATGTCCCGGTGGTTCCGGTCTCGGCCAAGACGGGCGAGGGCGTGGACGAGCTGCTCGAGAACGTGCTCCTCCAGGCCGAAGTGCTGGAGCTCAAGGCGCCCGTCGAGGGGGCCGCCAAGGGGCTGGTCATCGAGGCACGGCTCGACAAGGGCCGCGGTCCGGTCGCGACGGTGCTGGTGACGTCGGGGACCCTGCACAAGGGCGACGTCGTGCTTGCCGGCGCGTCGTTCGGCCGGGTGCGGGCCATGCTGGACGAGAACGGTCGCCCGATCCAGTCCGCGGGCCCGTCGATCCCTGTCGAGATCCAGGGCCTCGCCGACGTGCCGGGCGCGGGCGAGGACGTCATCGTCCTGGGCGACGAGCGCCGTGCCCGCGAGATCGCGCTCTTCCGCCAGGGCAAGTATCGCGACGTCAAGCTGGCACGCCAGCAGGCCGCCAAGCTCGAGAACATCTTCGAGAAGATGGCCGAGGGCGACTCCAACAAGACGCTCTCGCTGATCATCAAGGCCGACGTCCAGGGCTCCCAGGAAGCGCTCGCGCATGCCCTGCAGAAGCTCGAGACCGACGAGGTGAAGGTGCAGATCGTCCACCAGGCGGTGGGCGGCATCAACGAGTCCGACGTCAACCTGGCGGCGGCCTCGGGCGCCGTGCTCATCGGGTTCAACGTCCGCGCCGACCAGCAGGCGAGGCGGGTGGCCGAGGGCAACGGGGTCGAGATCCGCTACTACAACATCATCTACGACGCGGTGGATGACGTGAAGGCGGCGATGGGCGGACTGCTGTCGCCGGAGAAGAAGGAGCAGGTCATCGGCCTGGTCGAGATCCGCGAGATCTTCCGTGTCTCGAGGGTGGGCAACATCGCGGGCTGCATGGTCCTCGAGGGTGCGGTCCGCCGCGGCGCGCATGTGCGCCTGCTGCGCGACAACACCGTCATCTGGACCGGCGAGCTCGATTCGCTCAAGCGCTTCAAGGACGACGTCCGCGAGGTCAAGGAAGGCTTCGAGTGCGGCCTGTCCCTGAAGGGCTACGACGACATCAAGGTCGGCGACCAGCTCGAGGTCTTCGAGGTCACGGAGGTTGCGCGCACGCTCTGAGCCTTCGCTCGGAGCGCGCGCGGCACGGCATGGGACGTCACCGGACCACGAAGACGCCGAGGGGCGTGCGGGTCACGGAGCAGGTTCACCAGGAGCTTGCCCAGATGATCCGCTCGGAGGTCAAGGATCCGCGCGTCGGTCTGGTGACCGTCACCGGCGTCGAACTGACGCCGGACTATGCGGTCGCCCGCGTGTACTTCACCGTGCTGCCCGACGACGAAGGGACGGTGGCCAGCACCCTCGATGGCCTGCAGCGCGCCGCGGGCTTCCTCCGATCGCAGCTGGGGCGGCGCGTCCGTATCCACACGACGCCCGAGTTGCGCTTCGTCCACGACCGTTCGACCGAGCGCGGGATGGAAATGTCCCGCCTGATCGACGAGGCCAACGCCCGCCGGGCGGACGAATGAAACCACGGCCCCCTCGCGGGCCGTCATGCCGATGAGCCAGACCGGGAAAGGGCGCCGCGGCCAGCGCGCCCGGCACGATGGGGTGTTGCTGCTCGACAAGCCGGCAGGCCTGTCGTCGAATGCCGCACTCATGCGGGCGCGCCGCGCCCTCGGCGGGGCGCGGGCCGGCCATGGCGGAACCCTGGATCCGCTGGCCTCGGGCCTGCTGCCGCTCCTCTTCGGCGAGGCGACCAAGTTCGCGCACGGCCTGCTCGACGCCGACAAGACGTATCTCGCCGAACTCCGGCTCGGAGTCGCGACCACGACCGGGGATGCGGAAGGGGAGGTCCGGGCCGACCGGCGGGACCGCCTGCCCGGCATCGACATGCCGCGCTGCGTCGAGGTGCTGGGCGCCTTCGTCGGCGAGATCGACCAGGTCCCCCCGATGTACTCGGCGCTCAAGCGCGACGGCAGGCCGCTCTACGAGTACGCCCGCGCCG
>CAZDYQ010000001.1:0-97319 GCA_964509685.1 uncultured Burkholderiaceae bacterium | reverse complement strand
TCGAGTCGGGCGACAAGCCCGGCCTGCGCGGCCGGGTGATCGACGTGAACCTCGTCTACACCACGCTCGAGGAGATCGACGAGGAGGGCCGGCCCTCGGTGCTGCAGGTGCCGAACAACCTCTTCTTCCAGCGCACCACCCGGCGCTGGCGGGCGGGCATCACGCCGGCGCCGAGGGTGCCGGCGGCCGGCACGGCGGCGGCGCCCGCCGAGCCGCCCGGTACCGTGGCGGCCACGGCGGCCACGGCGGCAGGCGACGCTACCACACGTCGATGAAGGGCCGCTTGCGCCCGGACAGCGGCGCGCGCAGCTTCACGGAGCGCAGGCCGCTCATGATCCAGTCGCGGGTCTCGAGCGGATCGATCACCGCGTCGATCTCGGTCGTCGACGCGGTGGACAGCGCCTTGCCCTGCTCGTAGTACTGGGCGAGCAGCTTGTCGTAGAGCGCCTTCTTCTCGACGGGATCCTCGATGGCCTCGAGCTCGCGGCGGAAGCCGAGCGTAACCGCGCCCTCGAGGCCCATCGGGCCGAACTCGCCCGTCGGCCAGGACACCGTGTAGAAATTGTCGGCGGCGCCGCCGCCGAGCATCGCCTGCGCGCCGAGGCCGTAGCACTTGCGCAGCACCACCGCGAAGAGCGGCACGCTGATGGAGCGCGCGGTGACGAACATCCGGCAGACATGGCGCACCAGCGCGGTTTTCTCGGCCTCGGGCCCCACCATGAAGCCCGGCGTGTCGCACAGGCTGATGATGGGCAGGTCGAAGGCGTCGCACAGCTGCATGAAGCGCGAGGCCTTGTCGGCCGCCGGCGCATCGATCGCGCCGCCCAGGTGGCCCGGGTTGTTCGCCATCAGGCCGAAGGGCCGGCCCTCGATCCGTACCAGCGCGGTGAGGATGCCCACGCCGAAGTCCCGGCGCAGCTCGAGCACCGAGCCTTCGTCGGCCATCGCGTGGATCGCCTCGCGCACGTCGTAGGCGCGCAGCCGGTTCTCCGGCACGACATGGCGCAGTCGCCTCGCGTCGGGCGCCGACCAGTCGGCGACCGGGCCCTGGAAATAGGCGAGGTATTGGCGCACGACCCGGCAGGCTTCGGCCTCGTCCTTCACCCGGATGTCGACGACGCCATTGCGCGCCTGCACGTCGATCGGCCCGATCGCCTCGGGCGGATAGACCCCGAGCCCGCCGCCCTCGATCATGGCGGGGCCCGCCATGCCGATGTTGCTGCTCTCGTCGGCGATGATCACGTCGCAGCAGCCGAGCAGGGCGGCATTGCCGGCGAAGCATCGGCCCGACACCACGCCGACCAGCGGCACCTGGCCGCTCAGCTCGGCGAACTTCGTGAAGGTGCCGTTCGAGATGCCGGCGTAGGTCATCCGCTCGGTGTCGCCGGGCCGGCCGCCGCCACCCTCGGCGAAGAGCACCAGCGGCAGGTTCCATTCCGCGGCTAGGCTCAGCACCCGGTCGAGCTTGCGGTGGTGGCGCTGGCCCTGGGTACCGGCGAGCACCATGTAGTCGCCGATCGCGAAGGCGCAGCGCGCGATCTCGGGCGGGAACTTGTCGCCGTTGACCGCGCCGATGCCGGTGACGATGCCGTCGCCGCTGGTGTTGCGCACGAGGTCGTCGATGGAGCGGCGATGGCGCTGCGCCGCGATCGCGAACTCGCCGTACTCGCGGAAGGTGCCCGGGTCGCAGACCTGGGCGAGGTTCTCGCGGGCGGTCTGTTGCCCGCGGGCGTGGCGCCTGGCAACCGCCTCGGGCCGGTTCTCGTCGAGCCCGAAGGCGCGGCGCTCGAACACCTGGGCGAGGTCGGGCCGGATGCGGTCGAGGTCGATCGAGGCGTCCGCCCGCGCCGGCCCGTCGTCCGCCTGCCCCGGTTCGATCGCGAACAGCGTCTCGCCCTCCATCAGCGTGCGCCCCGGCTCGGCATACACGGCGAGCACCACGCCGCTGCACGGCGCGGTGACGAGATGCTCCATCTTCATCGCCTCGAGCACCGCGAGCTGCTGGCCGGCGCGCACGAAGTCGCCGTTCGCGGCGCCGAGCTCCAGCACCGTGCACTGCATCGGGGCGGCGACCGGGGTGCTGCCGGGCGGCAGGGAGGCGGTCCGGGCGTCGTCGGCGCCCGGCGCGCCGGCGGCTCCGCCCTCCCCCGGGACGGGTTCCGGCGCGGCCGCTGCGGCCAGCTCACGCGCGGCGCCGGCCAGCGCGGCGGCTTCCTGTTCGATGAAGCGAGTGCTCACCGTATTGGCGCCCACTTCGGGCCGGGCGAGCAGCGCGCGCAGCCAGTGCAGGTTGGTCTCGATGCCTTCGATGCGGAACTCGTCGAGCGCTCGCTGGGCCTTGCGCAGGGCGACGATGAAGTCCGGCGAGCGCGAGTGGACGACGAGCTTCGCGAGCAGCCCGTCGAAGCTCGCGGAGTTCCGGTAGCCGGCGTAGGCGGCGGCATCCACCCGGATGCCCGCGCCGGTCGGGGGTTCGTAGCGGTGCAGGGTGCCGCTCGACGGCTTGACGCTGCCGTCCTCCCCGATGCGCTCCATGTTGATGCGCAGCTGGATCGCATGGCCGCGCGGTCCGTGCGGGATGCCGGCCTCCAGTCCGAGGTCCGCCAGGCTGCGCCCGCGCGCGATCTCGAACTGCCACTGCACCAGGTCGATGCCGAAGACCTCCTCGGTGACGGTGTGCTCGACCTGGATGCGGGGATTGGCCTCGATGAAGAAGAGCTCCTCGCCCTCGCGCGCGCGGACATCCAGCAGGAATTCGAACGTGCCGAGGGAACGGTAGTGCGCGCTGCGCGCCAGGGCGAGGGCATGGCCGAGCAGCCGCTCCCGCTGCGAGGCGGAGAGCGTCGGGCTCGGCGCCATCTCGACGACCTTCTGGTGGCGGCGCTGCAACGTGCATTCGCGCTCGCCGAGATGGATGCACCCGCCCGTCCCGTCGCCGAGGACCTGCACCTCGAGGTGCCGGGCCTGTGGCAGGAAGCGCTCCACATAGACCTCGGGATTGCCGAAGGCGGCCTCGGCCTCGCGCCGGCAGGCCTGCCAGGCCTTCTCGATCTCGTCGGCCTGCGTGACGATGCGCATGCCGCGCCCGCCGCCGCCGGCCACGGCCTTGATCACCATCGCGCCGCCTGCCGGAAGGCCCGCGAAGAATTCGCGCGCTTCCTCGAGCCCCGTGGCATGCCCGGTGCCTTCGAGGACCGGCACGCCCAGCTCGCGCGCCCGCTCGCGCGCGCTGGTCTTGTCGCCGAGCAGCGCGAGCGCCTCGGGCGTGGGGCCGACGAAGACGAGGCCCGCCGCCTCGACCCGGCGCGCGAACTCGGGATTCTCGGAGAGGAAGCCGTAGCCGGGGTGGATGGCGTCGGCCTCGCTCGCCCGCGCCGCCTCCAGCACGGCATCGATGTCGAGATAGGCGCGCGCGCCCCGGCCGGGCAGCTGCCGCGCCTCGTCGGCCCGCAGGACATGGAGGCTGGCGGCATCGTCGGCCGGATGGATCGCGACCGACGCGATGTCCATTTCGGCGGCGCTGCGGGCGATGCGCAGCGCGATCTCGCCGCGGTTGGCGATGAGGACCTTGCGGAGGGGACGTGCGGAGGCGGGCCCGGGGGCGGGCGCGTGGCTGGCCATGGGGGAACTTCCGGTGGTTGACTCGACTGCCGCGGCCGGTGGCTGGCCGACGGGGCGCAACGGTGTCAGACTGACATCTGTCAGGATAGGGGCCGGTGCCATGCCGGTCAAGAAAGGGTCCCGCGAGGAAGGACCCGATACAGCAGGAGACGGTCGACATGAATGGAGAGGGTCCGCTTCACGGGATCCGCGTGGTCGAGATCGGCGGCGGCGTCGCGGCCGCCTGGTGTGGACGGATGCTGGCGGACCTGGGCGCCGCCGTCTCGCGGCTCGAGCCCGAGGGCGGCGATCCGCTGCGGCGGCGGCGCGAAGTGCTCGACGACCCGCGCACCGAGGGCCTGCTCCATGCCTGGCTCGACCAGGGCAAGGGGGCGCTCGCGCGCGCGGACGTGGAGGACGCGATCGCCGCCAGCGACCTGCTGCTGGTCGGCGAGTCGGCCGAACGCGACACATGGGCGACCCGCCCGCGCCGCGCGACGATCGACGTGAGCTGGCTCGGCCTGGACGGCCCGCTCGCCGGCTGGCGGTGCAGCGACATCGCCGTGCAGGCGCTCACCGGGATGATCCATCCCTGCGGCCCGAAGGAGGGGCCGCCGCACCAGCTCGGCGACCTCCAGTCGGCGATCGTGGGCGGGGTGACGGCGGCGATCGCCGCCCTGGCGGCGCTGCTCGGCGACGGCGGGCATCGCCGCATCGAGACGAGCATCCTCGAGGCCTGCATGGTGCTCGGCGAGCTCCAGGTGGCCGATGCCCAGATGCTCGCGCGCCCGGTGCCGCGCGTGGGCGTCAACCGCTTCGCGCCGACCTGCCCGGTCAGCATCCACCGCTGCCGCGAGGGCTGGCTCGGCACCACGATCATCACCCCGGCCCAATGGGCATCCTTCTGCCGGATGATCGGGCGGCCCGACCTCGCGGCCGATCCGGGCCTCGCGACCATCCACCTGCGCTCCGAGCGGGCCGACGAGCTGGAGGCGATCCTCGACGAGCGCTTCCTCGAGAAGACCGCGGAGGAGTGGGCGGCGATCGCCCGCGAGATGAAGGTGCCGCTGGTGGTGGTGCCCGACGCGGGCGCCCTCGCGCGCCATCCGGTCTTCACCCGGCGCGGCACGATCGCGCCGCTCGCCCGCCGTCCCGACCTCCTCGCGCCGGCCTCGCCGCTGCGGGTGGGGGCGCCGTCACCGGCGGGCGATGCCGGCGAGCCGGCCGGCACAAGGCGGCCGGCGACCCGCCCCGGACCGGCGGGCGATGCCGCGACCGCGACCGCGCCGCTCGCGGGCCTGCGGGTCACCGACTTCTCCATGGGATGGGCCGGCCCCGTGGCCACGCGCATCCTGGCGGACCTGGGCGCCGACGTGATCAAGATCGAGGCCGGTCGCTATCCCGACTGGTGGCGATCGACCCAGTGGACGCCGGAGGCGATCGCCGCGCGCCAGTACGAGAAGAGCTGCCGTTTCGCCGCGGTCAATCGCGGCAAGCGCAGCGTGAGCTTCGACCTGACGGCGGCGGAGGGACGCGCGCTCGCCCGCGCCCTCGTGGCCGCGAGCGACGTCGCGGTAGAGAACCATGCCGCGGGCGTGATCGACCGGCTCGGCATGGGCTGGGCCGAGCTGTCGCGCGACCGCTCCGACCTAGTGATGCTCTCGATGTCCGCCTTCGGCTCGGGCAACGCGCTCTCCGACACGCGCGCCTACGGCTCGACGCTCGAGCAGGCCTCGGGCATGCCCAGCTTCCGCGGCAGTGAGGGCATGCCGCCCATGATGGGGCACATCGCCTATGGCGACCCGATCGGCGGCCTGTACGGCGCGGCGGCGATCCTTGCCGCGCTGGTGCACCGGCGACGTACCGGCCAGGGGCAGTGGCTCAACATCAGCCAGGTCGAGTGCCTGCTGCCCTTTACGGCGCCCGCGCTGCTGGTCCGCACGGCGACCGGTCGCGAGCCGCCGCGGCCCGGCAACCGCCATCCCGCCATGGCGCCCCACGGGATCTATCCCGCCGCGGGCACGGATCGATGGATCGCGATCGCGGTGGATTCGACGGATGCCTGGCGCTCGCTCGCCGCGGCGATCGGTCGCGCGGACTGGTGCGACGGTTCGTTCGACGATCTGCGTGCCCGCATGACGCGCGCCGACGAGATCGATGCGGCCATCGCCGCGTGGACCCGCGGCAGGGACGCCGGCGAGGCGAGCCGCCAGCTGCAGGCGCTCGGCGTGATCGCGGCGCCGGTGCTCACCCCCGAAGAGACGATGCGGCAGGAACACCATGCCGCCCGCGGCTTCTACTACGACACGATGCGCGCGCACACCGGCGAGCAGCGCCAGATCGCGCTGGCGATGCGCATCGACGGCGCGCGACCGCCCCTGCGCGGGGTCGCGCCCTGCCTGGGAGCGGATACGCTGGCGGTGATGCGCGACGTGCTGGGCGAGCGCCCGGAGCGCTACGAGGCCCTGACGGCGGCGGGCGTGATCAGCCTCGAGCCGACCACGCTGCGCGGCGGCGCCGGCTGAGGAGTGTCGTGCGGCGCCGGCAGGCTGCGGGGCGCGGGCGCCCGGTCGTCCGGGGCGCCCGCGGCGCTTCAGTCGGCGTAGCCGGGATTGACCCGGTCGAGGACCCGCATCATCGCCTCGAAGTAGAGCCGGTCGCGCTCGCCGCGCGGATGCGTGTCGTCCGGGTTGGGCCGCTGGAGGCGCTCCACGATCTCCTGCGGCAGCACGGCGAGCGGCTGGCCGGTGGCCATCGCCAGCAGCTGCGTGCGGCAGACGCGCTCGAGCCGGTAGAGGCGGCGATACGCCTGGGCGACCGTGTCGCCGACCACGAGCACACCGTGGTTCTTCATGAAGACGACCTGCTTGTCGCCGAGCAGGCGGGCAAGGCGCTCGCCCTCCTCGAGCGTGTCGGCCAGCCCGTTGTAGCCCTCGTCGTAGGCGATCTGCCCGGCGAAGAACGCGCTCGTCTGGCTCGTAGGCAGCAGCCGGTTGTCGACGAGCATGTTGAGCGCGACCGCCCAGGTCTGGTGCGTGTGCAGCACGACATTGACGCCGGCGATCCGGTGGATCGGGGCATGGATGCACTTCGCGGAGAGCTCGACGATGCCGTTGCCCTCGATGGTCTCGCCCGCCTCGTTGAAGACGATCATGTCGCTCGCGCGCGCCTCGGACCAGTGGAACCCGAAGGGCAGGATCAGGTAGCGATCCTCCTGGCCGGGCACCGCGACGGTGAAATGGTTGTCGATCCCCTCTTCGAGCTCGTGCAGGACGGCCATCCGCAGCGCGGCGGCGAGGTGGACCTTTGCCTGGCGAACCGGGTCCTCGACGGGGGTCCGGGCGATCGAGTGGACGGACATGGGAGCTCCTGTGGACGTTCTGGAAGGCCGGCGCGCCGGCGACCGAAGTCCGGATTGTGCCCGCACCGCGCGAATGGCGCAGCGCACGATGTCGCCGACAGTGGCAACATCGGGGTCCGCGCCGACGGCAGGGGCGCAAGCCCGCCCCGCCGCCGCCCCCGACAGGAGACAGGAGTCTGACCATGGAATACACCCGACTCGGCCGCAGCGGCCTGAAGGTCTCGCGGCTCTGCCTCGGCTGCATGAGCTACGGCGAGCCCGATCGCGGCAACCATGCCTGGACGCTCCCCGAAGCCGAGAGCCGGCCGTTCTTCAAGCGCGCGCTGGACCTCGGAATCAACTTCTTCGACACGGCCAACGTCTATTCAGACGGCACCAGCGAGGAGTTCCTCGGTCGCGCGCTCGCCGAGTATGTGCCGCGCGAGGAGGTCGTCATCGCGACCAAGGTGAACGGCCGCATGCGCCCCGGCCCCAACGGCAAGGGGCTGTCGCGCAAGGCGATCCTCACCGAGATCGACGCCAGCCTGAAGCGGCTCGGGACCGACTACGTGGATCTCTACCAGATCCATCGCTGGGACTACGAGACGCCGATCGAGGAGACCATGGAGGCGCTGAACGACGTCGTTCGCGCCGGGAAGGCCCGCTACATCGGAGCCTCCTCGATGTACGCCTGGCAGTTCGCGAAGTCGCTGCGCGTCTCGGAGCGCAACGGCTGGGCCCGCTTCGTCTCGATGCAGAACTACGTGAACCTGCTCTATCGCGAGGAAGAGCGCGAGATGCTGCCGTTGTGCCGTGACGAGGGCATCGGCGTGATTCCCTGGAGCCCGATGGCCCGCGGCCGCCTCACCCGCGACTGGGACGAGACGAGCGCCCGCCAGGAGACCGACGAGTTCGGCCGCAATCTCTATGCGAAGACGGGCGAGGCCGACCGCAAGGTGGTCGAGGCGGTGGCGAAGGTCGCCGCCGCGCGCGGGGTGCCGCGCGCGCAGGTGGCGCTCGCCTGGGTGCTCCAGAAGCCGGGCATCACCGCGCCGATCATCGGGGCGACGAAGCTGCACCAGCTCGACGATGCGGTGGCCGCGCTGTCGCTCCGGCTGACGGACGAGGAGATCGCCGAGCTCGAGGCGCCGTACGTGCCGCACGCGGTCGTGGGGCACGCATGAGGGCGCGACGGGAGCATCGATGAACGCCCATCTCGAAACCGTGACGCCGGCTGCCACGCTGCTCGGCCGACGCCTGCTGTCCGTGGACACCGAGACGGGCGAGGTCCGCATGGGCTTCACCGCGCGGGAGGACTTCGCCAATCGTCACGGTACCGTCCACGGCGGCTTCCTGTCGGCGATGCTCGACTCGGCGGCCGCCAACGCGGTGCATGCCACGCTCGGGCCCGGCATGCAGGCGCTCACCATGCGGCTCGACACCAGCTTCCACCGGCCGGCGCCACTGGGCGAGTTCCACTCGTCGGCGCGCGTGATCGATCGCGACGAGCGCAGCGTGCTCGTCGCGGCCGAGCTGTTCGCCGCCGACGGCACGCGCGTGGCCAGCGCCGAGGTACGGTTCCGCGTACGGCCGGCACGCGCGGCCTGAAGTCGAGGACCAACGAGACGCATGCCATGACTCCGCTCAAGAACATCAGGGTCCTCGATTTCTCCAAGGTTCTGGCGGGCCCGCTCTGCGCCCAGCACCTGGGCGAGCTGGGCGCCGACGTCATCAAGGTCGAGCCACCCGGCGTCGGGGACGACACGCGCAGCTGGCTGCCGCAGGACCAGGGCGAATCGGCGATCTTCCTGTCGATCAACCACAACAAGCGCAGCGTTGCGCTGGACCTGAAGTCGGCCGAGGGCGTGGCGATCGCGCACCGCCTCGCGCGCGAGGCCGACGTGGTGCTGCAGGGCTTCGGAAGCGGCACGGCGAAGAAGCTGCGGATCGACTACGAGACGCTCTCGGCGCTCAATCCGCGCATGGTCTATCTCGAGATCTCCGGCTACGGGCGCGACGGGCCGCTCGGCAAGGAGCCCGGCTACGACGTCATGCTGCAGGCCTTCAGCGGGATGATCAGCACCATGGGCGAGCCCGGCGGCCCGATGGCGCGCGCGAGCTTCTCGCCGGTGGACCTCTCGACCGGCATGAACGGCGTCATCGGGATCCTCGCGGCGCTGCTCGAGCGCGAGCGCACGGGACGGGGCGCCTACGTCGAGGTCTCGCTGCTCGATTCCTCGGTAGCGCTCATGACCTACCTCGCCCAGAGCTACTGGCGCACCGGGGTCCCGCCGAAGCGCATGGGCACGGGGCATCCCGCGCTGTGCCCCTACCAGGCCTTCGACGTGGCCGACGGCCACATCATGCTGGGCGTGGGCAACGACGCGCAGTGGCGCCGCTTCTGCGCGGTGGCGGGGCTCGGCAACGTGGTGGACGATCCGCGCTTCGCCACCAATGCGCAGCGCGTGGCCAATCGCGAGGAGACCGTTGCGGTGGTCGGCGAGGCGATGAAGACGCGCCCGCTCGCGCAGTGGCTCGACGAGCTGCGCGGCGCGGGGGTTCCCTGCTCGCCGATCCACACGCTCGACGAGGCGCTTACCCACCCGCAGCTCGAGGCGCGCCAGCTGGTGGTGCGCAGCCGGCACCCGGTGCTGGGGGAGTTGCGCAACATCGGCATGCCGGTGCGCTTCAACGGTGAGCCGCGCCGGGCGCGCTCGGCCCCGCCGCTGCTCGGCGAGCACACGGCCGAGGTGCTGCGCGAGGCCGGGCTCGACGATGCGGAGATCCGCCGCCTCGTCGATGCCGGGGTGCTGGCGCTCGCGGACGGCGCTAGGAAGCCGTCGTGAGCGCCATCGCCTACGCGGTGCGCGACGGCATCGCCGAGATCACGCTCGACAGCGGGCCCGCCAATGCGCTCACCGAGCCGATGGTCGCCGACCTGGTCGCGGCGCTCGATCGCGCCGCCGCCGACGACGCCGCGGCGGTGGTGCTGGTACGCAGCGCGGTGCCGCGGCGCTTTTGCGCCGGGCTCGACCTGACCCTGCTGGACGGCGCCTCCCCCGCCGCGGTGCGCTCGCTGCTCGAGCGGCTCTACGTGGGCCTGCACGAGGCGCAGCGCCGGCTCGGCAAGCCCAGCATCGCGGTGGTGAACGGTGCGGCCCGCGGCGGCGGCATGACGCTGGCCGTGTCGTGCGACATGATCGTCGCGGCCGAATCGGCGTCCTTCGGCTATCCGGAGATCGACGTGGGCGTGATGCCGGCGATCCATTTCGCGTTGCTGCCGCGCATCGTCGGCCGGCATCGTGCCTTCGACCTCCTGTTCACGGGCCGCAGCTTCGGCGCGGCGCGCGCCGAGGAGCTGGGCCTGGTCAGCCAGGTGGTGCCCGACGACCGGCTCGACGAGGCGGCGCGCGCGCTCGCCCGCGTGCTGGCCGCCAAGCCGCGCCAGGCCATGCGCATCGCCCGTGAATCCTTCCATCGCGCGCTCGACCTCGGCATGTCCGAGGGCGTCCGGGCGGCGGTGGACGCCTTCTGCGCGGTGGCCGCCACCGACGATGCCCGCGAGGGCATCGCCGGCTTCGCGCGCCGGCGCCGCTCCGGTGCCAACCGGGGAGATGAACGATGACGATCAAGGGCAAGGCCTACGTGGTGGGCGCCTTCGAGCACCCGACCCGGCTCGCGCCGGACAAGTCGGTGGCGCAGCTGCATGCCGAATGCGCGCTCGGCGCCCTCGCCGACGCGGGCCTTTCGCTTTCCGACGTGGACGGCTATTTCTGCGCGGGCGACGCGCCCGGGGCATCGCCGATCCTGATGGCGGACTACCTCGGCCTGAAGCTGTCGTGGCTCGACGGCACCGAGGCGGGCGGCTGTTCCTATCTCGCGCACATCGAGCATGCGGCCGCGGCGATTGCCGCGGGCAAGTGCTCCGTCGCGCTTATCACGCTGGCGGGCAAGCCGCGCAGCAGCGGCCAGGCCACCGGCACGGCGCCGCGGGCGCTCGGTCCCGACCGGCCCGAAGTGCCGTGGGAGTCGTCCTTCCGGTGGACCATCGCGGGCATCTACGGAATGATGATGCAGCGGCACATGCACGAGTACGGCACCACGCTCGAGCAGCTCGCGTGGATCAAGGTGGCCGCCTCGCAACATGCGCAGCACAACCCGAACGCGCTGCTGCGCAAGCCCGTCACCGTCGAGGACGTGATGGACTCGCCGGTGATCTCGGACCCGATCCGCCGGCTCGACTGCTGCGTGATCACCGACGGCGGCGGCGCGATCGTGCTGGCGAGGCCCGAGATCGCGCGCTCGCTGAAGCGGCCGCTGGTGAAGGTCGCCGGCTGCGGCGAGACCATCGCGACCAATCGCGGCGGCTACATCGACCTCACGCGCAGCGGCGCGGAGCGCTCGGGCGCCGCCGCCTTCGCCGAGGCGGGCGTGACGCCGGCCGACATCGACTACGCCTCCGTGTACGACAACTTCACCATCATGGTGCTGATCCAGCTCGAGGACCTCGGCTTCTGCGAGAAGGGCAAGGGCGGGGCCTTCGTGGCCGACGGCAACCTGATCTCCGGCGTGGGTCGCCTGCCGTGGAACACGGACGGTGGCGGCCTGTGCAACAACCACCCGATGAACCGCGGCGGGATCACCAAGGCGATCGAGGCGGTGCGCCAGCTGCGCGGCGAGGCGCATCCGGCGGTGCAGGTGAAGGACTGTCGCCTCGCGCTCGCCAGCGGTCCCGGCATGGTCGTCGGCGGCGCGCACAACCATGCGACGGTCATATTCGAGCGGGAGTAGGACATGACGAACCCGGACGCCTGGCGGGACGACCCCTTCGCCGCCGCCTATCCCGAGACCGCGGAGTTCTGGGAGGCCGCGTCGCAAGGCCGGCTGCTGCTGAAGCACTGCGCCGACTGCGGCAAGGCGCACTGGTATCCGCGCGTGGCCTGCCCGTTGTGCGGCGGCCAGCGCCTGGAATGGCGGCAGGCGAGCGGCCGTGGCACGCTGTACGCCTTCAGCCCGGCGCGGCGCGCGGATCCGCCCTACATCCTCGCGTACGTCACGCTCGAGGAGGGCCCGACCATGATGACCAACATCGTCGATGCCCGTTTCGAGGACCTGCGGATCGGCCAGCCGGTCGAGCTGCGGTTCCGGCCCGCCGACGAGGGCCGGATGATGCCCTTCTTCGCGCCGGCCTGAATCGTTCCATGCCGCGGCGCCACCGCGCCGCGCGACAGGGGCGTCGCCTAGAGCAGGACATCCCGCGGGGCCCGCACCCGGCGCGGTGCGGGCGCCTCCTCGATGCGGCGGGCCACGGCACGGCGCATGAAGTCCACCGCCGCCGTCGCTCCCGCCAGGCTGAAGTGCATCGCATGGAAGCGGTCGCCGCTCGTGGGGATCACGATGCCGATACCCGTCGCCCGGCGCGCCAGCGCATCGACCTCGTCGAAGGGCGCCACGGCGAGCAGGTGGCGGCCGTCGTCCACGCTGCCGCGGCAGACCAGGGTCACGCTGGTGGCACCCGCCTGGGTGGACACGAGGCCCGGGTAGGTGGCCTCGGGCTCGCACGACGTCGAGGTGATCAGCTGGTACTCGCAGCTGCCGTCGAAGCTGCACGTCTGGCCGAAGACCGAGCCGCTTTCGTTCATGGTCGCGGCGTAGGCGCCTTCCCCGTCGTCGCCGACGCCGATGGCCCAGTCCTGGAAGGTCGGCAGTTCGGCGCTTGCGGCGCCGGCGGCAAGGCCGATCGCGCCGGCGACCAGGATTCCGCGCAGCCTGCGTTTCATCGCTCACCTCCGGATTGCGTCGCGGGTCCGTGCCCCCCGGGCCGGGCCCTGCGGCGATTCTCGGCCAGGGCGCGGGCAGCGTCAGCCGCGCAGGGGGCCGTGGCGTGAACGATTCCGCAGTCGCCCCGTCGCCACGCGCGGCGGGTGCGCGTCGGCCGCGAGCCAGTCCTGCCAGATGCGCAGCGCGGTGCGCTGGTAGTCGCGCAGCGTCGCGAGCAGCTCCTCGCGGGCCGCGGCCGGCGCGATCTCGCCCGGCAACAGCGGATCGCGCATGAATTCCGTGACGGCCTCGCGGCCGACGAGGAGCGACTCCCGCGCGGCATCGTCCGGCGCCAGGCGGCGCAGCGCGCGCGCATGCGCCACGAGCCGCGCGCGCAGGCTGCGATAGCCGCGCAGCAGCGCCGCGCGGTCCCACAGGCGGCAGGCCCGGGCGTGGCGCTCGTCGTCGAGCGAGTCGATGCGGAAGACGACGGCCTGCGGGGCGAGCCCGTGGGCGCGCAGGGCGTCGCGCAGGCGATCCACCCCGCCCGCCAGGTTGTCCGGTCGCACATGGAGCCGCGGGGCGAGCGTGGCGAAGCCGTGCAGCGCCAGCGCGCGCGCATGGCGTCGCCAGAGGGCCTTGTTCGAGCGGGGCACGCCGGCATCGTGGATGCCGATCCAGGCGCCGTTCCATGCGCGTGGCCGGTCGAAATGGCGGGCCCAGTCCTCGAGCCGGCCCGAGAGCGCCGACGCGCCGGGGATCCAGGCGTACCGGGCGCGGCCGGTGCTCCGGATCTTTCTCTGTCGCTGCATGCGGGTGAGGGCGACGCGGATGGTGCCCGCGCGGATGCCGAAGAGCGCGCCAGCCCGGCAGAGCGCCTGCACGGACAGCGGGCCGCCGAGGCCCATCAGCAGGTTGAGGACGAGATCTTCCGCGGTGAACGGGCTCGCCGTGGGCGCGGCGCCGGATCGCGCGCGCGTGATGGCTGCCGTCTTCTTGCCGGGCATGGTTGCCGTCGCGTGGTCGGGGAGCGCCCCCAGACTGCATGAAGATGCGCGGTCGATGCAAGTCGCCCGCGCCGTCGGGGGCATGACGAAAGGCCCCGCGCCGGTAGCGCGGGGCGTCGGGGCGTGCCGGCCGCCGGCCGGGGCCGGCGGGCACGAGGCCGTCAGTGGAGCTTCTTCGCGCCGTCGAGCGCCTCGTAGATCGAGGGATCGGCGGGTCCGCTCACCTCGAGCGCGGCCGCGGCGCCCTTGCCCACGCGCGAGAGCGCATGGTCCACGAGCAGGAAGTTGCCCGGGTACTCGAGCTTCATGTCCACGATCGTCGCGCCGCCCGGTGCCACCAGGGTCGTCTGCACGTCGCGCATCGGGCTCGAGATGGAACCTTCGCGATACACCGTGTCGAAGATCTCGCCGATGACATGGAAGGACGAGACCTTGTTCGGGCCGCCAACGCCGAAGTAGATCCGGATCGTCTCGCCCACCTTGGCGGTGAGCGCGTTCGTCTTCGTCAGCGCGCCCACCGCGCCGTTGAAGGTGTAGTAGGTGGGCAGCTCGTTCTCGGCCCGATCGGGATCGTAGGCCTGGTGTCCCTTGGCGCCCTTGGCATGCGTGGTGTAGTGGTCGCCCTGCATCACGTAGAACTCGCGGTCCACCGCCGGCAGGCCCTCGGGCGGCTCCACGAGGATCATCCCGTACATGCCGGCCGCGATGTGGTGCGGGATGGACGGCGTGGCGCAGTGGTAGACGTAGAGCCCGGGGCGCAGCGCCTTGAAGCGGATCGTCTTCGACTGGCCGGGCGCCACCTGCGTGTCGGCGCCACCGCCGTGCCCACCGGTCACCGCATGCAGGTCGATCGAGTGGATCGCCTTGCTGCTGGCGGGATTGCTGAGCGTCAGCTCGACCGTGTCGCCCTGGCGCACCCTCAGCATGGGGCCCGGCACCTTGGCCCCGAAGGTCCAGTAGGTGTAGGTCGTGCCGTCGTCGAGGCGCCCGTCGAGCTCGACGGTCTCGATGTGGTACTTCACCAGTTGCGGCTCGCGCCGGCCGATCGGGGCAGGCACCTCGGCCGCGCTGCGGACGATGTCGGCGGCGCTCGCCGATGCCGGCGGCAGACCGGTCGGGGTACCGGCGCCGGCGGCGGACGCCGCGTCGGCCCGGACCTTCATCGGGGTTGCATCGGCGATCGCGGCCGCGGCGACCTGGGCGGCGGTGCCGGTCACGACCAGCTGGCCCTCCATGCCGATCTGGCGGTGGCCCGGCACGGTGCAGACATACGTGAAGGTCCCGGGCCGCGTCGCCTCGAAGCGCACCTTGACGGGCCCGCTCGAGGCGTCGAAGAGCTCGGACTTGATCCCGAGCTCGGGGATGGCGATGTCGTGCTGGGCGCCTTCGCCGGAACCGATCGTGATCTCGATCGTGTCGCCGACGCGGGCCTGGAGACGGGGATTCGGCTTGCCCTCGGCATCGAGGAAGACCATCTTGCCGTCCACCATGCCGGTGGACAGCTTGATCGAGTGCACCACCTTCTCGGTCGGGGCGGCGCTGGCGACCTGGCCGGGCTGCGCTGCCTGCACGAGCGGCGCGCCGAAGGGGGCGCCGAACACGAGGGCGATGGCCAGTGCTGCGGGAGTCAGAACGCGGGAAGACATGGTTTCGTTTCCTTTCACGGTTCACGGGACCTGTCCCGTCCGGGGGCTTTCCCCATCCGGGGAGGCACCGTCCGATGCCTCGTCCCGTAAAAGCAGTATGCAACATGCATCTTTTAAGGCAAGCCGGAAAGTGGGCGAAACTTGAACCAAATCAAACGAGCGTGCTTTTTTGGCGCGACGCAACATTCCGGGCCGGACAAGGGCAGGGGAATCCCCTACCTGCGGACGTTCCGATCGACGCGATCCGGGCGGCGCGGCGCAGCATCGCGGGCCGCCGGAGCCCGCCCGAAGGTCATGCCCGACGGGGCTTGCCGGTCGGTGGGGGCGCGTTGCCGGGGAGCGGGCCCTGTGTGAACATCGCCGGATGGCAGCCGAGATCCGCAACATCACGGCGCAGGTCGATGCGCCGCCCGCGCGTGTGTACGAGTTCGCGCGCGACCCCTACAACCTGCCGCGCTGGGCGCCGTCCTTCTTCCTGGAGGTCGCGCGCGAGGATAACGATTGGGTGGTCCGGTCGCCGCTCGGCCGGGCGGTCATCGAGTTCGCGCCGCTCAACGAGGAGGGCGTGCTCGACCACACCCTCAAGCTCGACGCGGGCGAGGTCTTCCTCAACCACTTGCGGGTCGTGCCCCACGGCGAGGGCAGCGAGATCGGCTTCGCGCTCGAGCGGCGCGACGGCATGAGCGACGCGCAGTTCGAGGAGGACGCCGCCCTGGTGGCCGCCGACCTCGCGCGCCTGAAGGCGCTCGTGGAGCAGGGCGTGGCCGAGGCGATGCGCGCCCGGGCGGCGGACGATGCCGCCGCCCAGGGGGCCGGGCCGCCGGGGGAAGCCTCCTAGGCGACCGCCACGAGCACGCTGCAGGGCGCCACCGACAGCAGCGACGCCCCGGTCGAGCCGCTCCACCAGCGGGCCAGCTTGCTCTGCTCCCGATGGCCGACCACGATGAGGTTGGCGCCCACTTCGCGGGCGATCCGGCCGATTTCCTCGGCGGGCTTGCCGATGCCGAGCCGGGTCTCGACCTCGAGGCCCGCCTCGCGCAGCAGGTCGGCGCCTTCGGCGAGCGCCTCCTCCACGTCCGTCTGGATGCGATCGGTCATCACCGACCCGCCCGCCGATTCGGCGAGCAGCACGCCGAGGTCGGTGGCGAGCACCGCCAGCAGGTAGACCTTCGCCCCGCACAGGCGGGCGAGCTCGGCTCCCTGCTTGAGCGCATCGCGGCCCGCCTGGGAGCCGTCGTAAGCCAAAAGGATTGTTCGATACATCTCGGTCCCTCCAGAAGGGTTGCCGATCCGCCATCCCCCGCGGTCGTCGACTCGCTTGTGTTAACGTGCCCCCCACGGTACAGGGAGACAGTCGACCGATTATGACCGAACGCAGCCTGCGCGAACGATTCGGCTTCGCGCTGGGGCAGCTGTCCCGGCTCTGGCGCAAGGAGCTCGACCGGCGCCTGTCCCCCTACGGCCTGACCGAGGCGCGCTGGCTCGCCCTGCTGCACCTCTCGCGCATGTCGCACCCGGTGACCCAGAAGGACCTCGCCGCCCGCATCGGCGTGCAGGGCCCGACCCTCGTGCGCACGCTCGACTGGCTCGAGGCCGAGGGCCTGATCGAGCGCCGCCCCATCGAGGGCGATCGCCGCGCGAAGTCCCTGCACCTGACGGAGAAGGCGCGCCCGAGCCTCGCGCGCATCCAGGCGGTGGCCGAGGGCCTGCGCGAGGAGCTCTTCGCCGATGTCGGCGAGGAGGAGATGCTGGCCTGCCTGGCCGTCTTCGAGCGCCTGGGCGACAGGCTCGGCATGGCCGCGCTTCAGGAGGCGTCGCCCGGGTCCTTGCCGGCGCCCGCGCCTGCGCCGGCACGGCTGGCGGTCGTGCGGGTCGCGGGTCGCAGCAGCAGGTAGATCACGGTCCCGGCCAGCAGCATGGCCGCCATGGTCCAGAAGGCCGCCGCCACCGGGTCGGCGCCGGGGCCGTCGGCGGCCGCGGCCGCGAGGCCGCTCGCCCACTGCATCAGCGCGACGCCGAGGAACATCGCCGAGTTGAAGATCGACAGCGCGCGGCCCGCCATCTCGGGCGGCCAGGCCTCGCGCACTTCCGAGTAGTGCAGCAGCATGTAGCCGCTGAGCACCGCCAGCGCCAGGGTGATGCCGGCATCGAGGAGCGGTGTCGTGCCGAGCGCGAGCACCATGAAGAGGGCGGCGTAGGCGAGGGTGCAGCCGGCGATCAGCAGGCGCCTCGCGCCGCCGCCCGGATCGAGGCGCCCGGCGATCAGCGGGCCGACGAGCGCCATGATCGAGCCCAGCAGGGCGACGTGCCCGCTCTCCACGAGGCTGAAGCCGTGCCGGCCCGACATCAGTGGCACGAGCCAGAGCCCGCGCAGGCTGATGAAGGACGCGTAGGTGACCGCGCCGAGCGTGAGCATGCCCAGCATGTGGGGATGCACGAGGATGCGGCCGATTCCGCGCAGCGCCGCGGCATGGGGTGCTTTCTCGCGGCGCGCCCCGGCGGGCTCGCCGGGCACTACCGCCCAGGCCCAGGCCCAGGCGACCGCGGAGACCGCGGCGAGCGTCCAGAAGGCCGCGCGCCACGACATGTTCTCCACGACCCAGGCGAGCGGCGTGCCGGTGACCAGCATCCCGGCGCTGCCGATGCCGAGCACGATGCCCGACAGGCGCGAGAACTCCGACGGGGGCCGCGAGCGGCTGATGAGGATCAGCGTGGCGAGGAAGCAGGGCGCGCAGCCGATGCCCACCAGCCACTGGCCGACGAGGAGCGCCGGCATGTCGTTGGCCATCGCGGTGATCGCCGCGCCGGCGACCGCGGCCGGGAAGGCGACGAGCACGGTGCGCCGCGGGCCGTACTGGTCGAGCATGATGCCCACCGGCAGCTGCATGATGCCGAAGGCGAGATGGAAGGCGCCGCCGACGATCCCGATCGCGTCCTCCCGCAGGCCGAGCTCGTCGCGCAGCGGCAGGGCCACCAGGGTGACCACGGTGCGGAAGGCATGGCTGAGGGCAAAGGCCGCGACGAGGGCGGCGAGCGCCGCCCAGATCGCGGCGTCCTGTCGGTTCGTCGTCATCGAATGGCGTGTGCGATACCGGCGATCGTACGACAATGCCCACCATGACCGGGATCGCCGTCGCACTCGTCCTCGCGCTCGTGGCCGTCGTCGCCATCGTGGTCGCCAACACCAAGACGGCCGAGAAGCGGGTCGAGCGGCGCATCCCCCATCGCCACGCCGTCGCCGACCCCCAGTTCCGCCGCGAGATGTCGGTGATGCTCGGCCCTACCATCGTCGATGGCAACCGCATCGACGACCTGCAGAACGGCCGGGAGATCTTTCCCGCGATGCTCGAGGCCATCGCGGCGGCGCGGCGCACGATCACGTTCGAGACCTACATCTACTGGTCGGGCGACATCGGCCATCGCTTCTCGCGCGCGCTCGCCGATCGGGCGCGCGCCGGGGTCGAGGTGCGGGTGCTGCTCGACTGGGTCGGCTGCCTGAAGATGGCCCCCGACCTGCTCGACGAGATGCGCGAGGCCGGCGTGGACGTGAGGCACTTCCGGCCGCTGCGCTGGTACAACGTCGGCCGGATGAACAACCGGACGCACCGCAAGCTGCTCGTCATCGACGGGCGCATCGGCTTCACCGGCGGGGTCGGCATCGCCGACCAGTGGAACGGCGACGCCGGCGATCCGGACCACTGGCGCGACATCCACTTCCGGGCGGAGGGCCCGGTGGTCGCCCAGTTCCAGGCGGCCTTCAACGACAACTGGATCCGCAGCACCGGGATGGTGCTGGCCGGCGACGCGTACTTCCCGGAACTGCGACCGGTGGGAGACATGCCGGCGCAGATGTTCATCGCGTCGCCCGCGGGCGGCAGCGAGAGCATGCGGCTGATGTACCTCATGGCGATCGCCGCCGCGGCCGAGTCGATCGACATGCAGGCCGCCTATTTCGTGCCCGACGCGATGATCACGCGCGCCCTGCTCGAGGCTCGCGAGCGCGGGGTGCGCATCCGCGTGGTGGTGCCCGGTCCGCACATCGACTCGGAGGCGGTACGGGTCGCGTCGCGGGCGCAATGGGGGCGGCTGCTCGAGGCCGGCATCGAGATCGCGGAGTACCAGCCGACGATGATGCACAACAAGCTGCTGGTGGTCGATCGCGAACTCGTCTCGGTCGGGTCCACCAACTTCGACATCCGCTCCTTCGAGCTGAACGAGGAGGCGAGCCTGAACGTCTATTCGCGGGAGTTCGCCGCGCGCATGAGCGAGGTGTTCGAGGCGGACCTGGCCAATGCCAGGCCCTACACGCTGGAGGACTGGCGCGCGCGGCCCTTGCGCACGCGCATCAAGGAGACCCTCGTCCGGCCGATCCGGTCGCAGCTTTGAGCGGCGCATCGACGAGCGCGAGCCGCTGCCGATTGGCCCGCGCCGCGTCGGTGTATTCGAGGACGCGCGCCGTCTCGGCGGCGAGCTCCGGGGCGATCCGGGTGGCGAGCAGGTGGAGCATGGTGTCGATGCACAGCCCCACGCCGCCGCCGGTGACGATGTTGCCGCCGTCGACGAGTAGCGCACGGCGCGCCTCCACCGACGGGTGCTCGCGGGCGAGCCGCGCGATCGGCGCCTCCTCGGGCTCGACGACCTCGGCCTTGGTCGTCGCGACCCGGCCGTCGAGCAAGCCGGCCGCCGCCAGGATCATCGCCCCGGTGCAGAGCGAGACGACGAGGGAGCCCGGCGCGCGCTCGCGCAGGAAGGCGAGCAGGGCCGCGTCCGCGGCCGCCTGCGGCCAGCCGGGCCCGCCGGGCACGACCAGCGCATCGACCGGCGGGCAGTCGGCGAAGCGCGCGTCAGGCATGACGCGCAACCCGCTGGCGCAGTCCTGCGGCGCCATCTCCGCCGCCACCACGACGAAGGACAGCGTGGGCATCAGCCGGCGCGCCATGGAGAGCACCCCGATCGCGGCAAGGTCGATCGGCTCCACTCCGGGGTACATCAGGAAGGCGAACTTCATCGCGTCTCTCCGGCGACGGATGGCCCGCGGCCTCAGTCGTAGAGGAAGGACGGCAGCCAGAGGCCGATCGCGGGGAAGGCATAGAGCAGCCCCATCGCCACGATCTGCAGGCCCATGAACGGGAGCATGCCCGCGAAGATCTGCCCGAGCGTCACCTCGGGCGGGGAGACGCCCTTGAGGTAGAACGCCGACATCGCGACCGGCGGGCTCAGGTAGGCGGTCTGCAGGTTGAGCGCGACGAGCAGTCCGAAGAAGAGCGGATCGATGCCGAAGGAATCCAGCAGCGGGATGAAGATCGGCATGAAGATGACGATGATCTCCGTCCATTCCAGCGGCCAGCCGAGCAGGAAGATCACCACCTGGGCGAGCAACATGAACTGCACGGGCGTCAGGCCGAGCGACAGCACCCAGGACTCGATGACCTCCTGACCGCCGAGCAGCGCGAAGGCGGCCGAGAAGATCGCCGAGCCGACGAAGAGCCAGCACACCATGGCGCTCGTCTTCGCGGTGAGAAACGCCGACTCGCGCAGCACCCCGGTATCGAGCCGCCGGTAGGCGAGCGCGAGCAGCAGCGCGCCGAAGGCCCCCATCGCGGCCGCCTCGGTCGGGGTGGCGAGGCCGGCGACGATGCTGCCGAGCACCGCCGCGATCAGCAGTGCGAGCGGCATGAAAGAGGTCGCCAGCAGCCGCATGAGCTCGAGGCGCCGGGCGTCCAGCCCGCGGTAGAACGCCAGCACGGCGAGGCCGAGCGCCGCGAGGGCTGCCCAGCCGAGCCATGCGGGCAACTCCATGGCGGGTTCCGGCGCCTCGGTCGCCGCGCCGGGCAGCGCCGGTACGCCCATCCCGAAGAGGTCGTTCGCGGCGGGCGCGGGGGCGGCCGCTTGTGCGGCATGGGCGGACGCGACGACGGCGGGGTCGCCCGGCGTCGCCGGGGGCTGGCCCGCGCCCACGACCAGCGTCGCCACGAAGGCGAGCGCCGGCGTCGCTGCGAGGATCGCGTAGCTCGCCGCGTGGCGGCGCGGCAGGCGCGGGTCGCGACCGAGCAGGCCGGCACCGAGCGAGCGTGCCACCCCGCGACCCTTGCCGCCCTCGGCGATGACCCGAGCCGCGGCGCCGAGCGCCACCTCGCGCTCGTCCACGGGCAGGGGCGGCATCAGCAAGGGGCGCAGCTTCGCGAGCAGCACCACGTAGCCGATGTAGAGCGCGGTCAGCATGAGGCCGGGAAAGAGCGCGCCCGCATACAGTCGCACGACGGACACGCCGGCGGTCGCGCCGTAGAGGATCAGCAGCACCGACGGCGGGATCAGCACCCCGAGGCAGCCGCCCGCGGTGATCGCGCCGGCGACGACGCGGACGTCGTATCCCGCGCGCAGCATCGCCGGCATCGCGATCAGGCCCATGAGGGTGATGACCGCGCCCACGATGCCGGTGGCCGTTGCGAAGATCGCGCAGGTCGCGAGCGTCGCGACGGCCAGGGCGCCGGGCAGGCGCGCCAGCGCCAGGTGCAGGCTGTGGAACAGGCGCTCGATGAGGTTCGAGCGCTCCACCACGTAGCCCATGAACACGAACAGCGGGATGGCGATCAGCACGTCGTTGGTCATCACCGAGTAGGCGCGCTGGACCATCAGGTCGAGCGTCTGCTGCCAGGCGACACCGGGGTCGACGCGGGCATAGGCGACGAAGGAGAAGAGGACACCCATGCCCATCAGGGTGAAGGCGGTCGGGAAGCCCAGCATGATCGCGACGACGATCGTCGCGAGCATCAGCAGGCCGACGTGGCCGTCGCGCAGGTCGTGCCAGGGCGTTAGCCAGGCGACGGCGAGCAGCACGAGCGCGATCATCGCCACGCCGAAACGCAGTTCCCGCCTCATGGCGCGGCCTCCGGCCTGTCGGCGCCCACCGTCGCGCGCAGCCGGTCGACGTCGACCTCGACCACGTCGAGGCGACGTGGCGGCCATTGTCCGTGGCGCAGGCAGGCGACGCAGCGCAGGGTCTCGGACGCGCCCTGGAGCAGGAGCAGCGCGCCCGTGACGGGGATGAGCAGCTTGAGCGGCCAGACCGGTGGGCCGCCGGTGGTGAGCGCGGAGCGCTCGCCGATCGACCAGGACTCGGACGCGAACTCCGCGCCCGCCCAGGCCAGCGCCGCGACCCCCGGGAAGAAGAACACGACGTAGAGGACGAGGTCGATGCTCGCCTGGGAGCGCGGCGCCAGCATGCCGTAGAGGATGTCGCCGCGGACGTGGTTCTCCTGGGCGAGCGCGTAGGCGCCGCCCATCATGAAGAGGGCGCTGAACCCCATGATGGAGAGGTCGAGCGCCCAGGCATGGGGCGAATTGAACGCGTAGCGCGCCACCACCTCGTACACGATCATGAGCACCAGGGCGACGATCAGCCAGCCGAAGGCCTGGCCGATCACGGTCGACAGGCGGTCGCAGGCGCTTGTGAATCGGTGCATCGCGATCTCCGCGCCCGCCCCGGGCGTCACCCCGGGCCGGGCGGATGGCGTCGGTTAGCCGAAGAACTTCCGGTAGGCCGGCAGCTGGTCGATCGTGGTGAGCTCGGCCCAGTAGACGACCTTGCGCGCCCATTCGCGCTGCGACTTCGCGACCTTGGCGAAGAGCGGGTTCTCCGCGCCGCGTTTCTCGGTGACCCGGAGCCAGGCGTCGAGCTGCGCGTCGAGGATCGGCTGGGGCGTCTTCATCACCTTCACCTTGTCCTTCGTCTGCAGTGCGATCACGTCGTCGCCCATCCGGTCCATCGCCTTCCACGACATCTCGGCGTTGGCGGCGTGGACGGCCAGCCGGATCGCCTCGCGAACCTCCGGGTCCAGCGCGTCGTGCTTGGTCTTGTTGAAGCTGAGCTCGAACACGTTGTTGCACATGTGGTAGCTCTGCAGGTAGTAGTTCTTCGCGACGTCCGGGAAGCCGAGGATGCGGTCGTCGGTGATGTTCGCGAACTCCGCGGCGTCGATCACGCCGCGCTCGAGCGAAGGCACGATGTCGGCCGGGGCGAGCTGGACCGGGGAGGCGCCGAGCTCGGTCATCATGTCGATGGCGAGCCCCGCGGTGCGGTACTTCAGGCCCTTGAGGTCGTCGACCGTGTTGATCTCCTTGCGGAACCAGCCGAAGGGCTCGGTCGGGACCGGGCCGTAGAGGTAGGAGACGACGTTCAGCTTGGCCGCCGCCAGCACCTCGGCATAGAGCTCCTTGCCGCCGCCGCGCTCGACCCAGCCGAGGGTCTGGTTGGAGTCGAGGCCGAAGTGCGGGCCCGCGCCGAACAGGCCGAAGGCCGTGTTGCGGCCGAACCAGAAGCCGGGCACCGCGTGGCCGCCGTCGATCGTGCCCTTGGACACCGCGTCGATGAGCTGCAGGGGCGGGACCACCGCGCCGGAGGGCAGCATCTGGATGCGGACGCGACCGCCGGTGGCCTGTTCGATGTTCCGGCAGACGTCGATCGCGAACTCGTGGAAGATCGCCTTCGCCGGCCAGGCGCTCTGGCAGCGGAACTGCGCCGTCTGCGCCACCACGATGGCGGGTGCGGCGAGGCCCACGCCGCCGAGCGCGCCCAGCTTGAGCGCGCGCCGGCGATCGGGACGAGGCGTGGCGTCGGGGGAGGTGTGTCGGGGTTCGGTCATGCACGCGCTCCGGATAGGGGTGGGGGAGTACCGCGCCGGTTTCGCAAGCTTTGTGCCAGCGTCCTTTTGGAGGAAATTCCACCAAACTGGAGGCCGTGGACACGCTAAATGCACCCCGTCCGTGCCCGGCGACGCACCGGGAAGGGGCTGCGATCCTCGAAGCAGTGCAGCGCGGCGATGCGCTCAGCGGCGGAACGGCGTGCTGTCGATCACCAGGAAGTACTGGCAGTCACCCTCGCCCACGTTGCGAAACTCGTGGGCCCTCGTGGCCTGGAAGTAGATGGCGTCGCCCGCCTCGAGCCGGTGGGTCTCGTCGCCCAGCCGCGCCTCGAGCGTGCCCGAAAGCACGTAGATGTACTCGTCCGTGCCGCGGCGGTGGCCGATGAACTCGCCTGTGGAGGAGCCGACGGGCAGGGTGTTGAGCACCCAGTCGATGCCGCGCCCCGGCAGGATCGGCGAGATGCAGCGGCGCGTGAACCCGGACGCCTGGTCACGCAGGATCGGCTGGACGCGCTGGGGCAGCACGACGACGTCGTGGGTGTCGGGCTCCACCAGCAGCTGCGAGAAGGTGACCCCGAGCGCCTCGGCGAGGCGCGAGAGGACGGATGTCGAGGGCATGGCTTCGGCGCGTTCGATCTTCGAGATCATCGACCGGCTCACGCCCGAGGCGGCCGCGAGCTGCTCGATGGACATGCCGCGCGACTTGCGCTGCGCGCGCAACGACTCCGCCAGGGGCGCCAGGTGCTCGTCGCGGGACCGTCTTGCGGCCGCTGCGGGGGGCGGCGCGGGTGTGCTGGCCCTCTTCTTGCTTGTCATTGGCGTCCCGTATAGTGGATAAATTCTACCGAAACAGGAGCCAGCATGGCATCGAACGGCTACATCAAGTACTACGGCTGGTCCGCGCTCGAACTGCGCGTGGACGGACGGTCGGTCTTCTTCGACCCCTTCTTCCGCCCCTACTGCGGCGCTCACTGGTTCGACCTGCCGGATTTTGCCCATGCGGACATCGTTTGTGTGACGCACGGGCACGAGGAGCACTTCCTCGACGTGCCGGCCGTCGTCGCCGCCAGTGGCGCCCGCGTGGTCGCCACGCCCGCGGTCTGCCGCTTCCTCGCGAGGCGCAACGGGGTGCCGGAGGCCCAACTGCGGCCGATCGGCTGGAACGAGTCCGTTTCGGTGGAGGGCTTCGAGATCGGCGCCTTCGCCTGGAAGCATCGCGACATCAACCTCGTGAAGGCCATGACCAAGGCCGTGTTCCACGGTAACGCCACGCAGCTCGCGTGGGCCTGGAGCAGCGCCACCAACGCGCCCTTCTACGCGGGCTACACCGGCTACCACGTCCGGCTGCCCGACGGCACCACCGTGCTCAACTACAACGAGGGCTTCAACTCGAAGACCACGGGCGAGGATCTGGCGCCGCTCGCGGCGCGCTATGCCGGCCTCGACGTGCTGCTCGCGGGCATGCAGCTCGACTTCGTCGCCGACGTGGTGCGTGGCGTCGAGACGCTGGGCCCGCGCGTCGTGATGCTCTATCCGCCGCACGAGAAGTTCCACGAGATGATGGAGGTGCGCTCGACGCCCTGGGAGGAGTTCGCCAGGGCGGTGCGCGCCGCCTGTCCCGACGTGCGGGTCGTGGTCGCGGAGCCCGGTACCGTGATGAGCCTCGACGACTTCAGCCACAGCGTCGACGCGCCGCGTCGGCTCGCCGCCTGAGGAGATGCCCGCGATGCTTTCCCAAAGACTTGCCGCCCTCGGCATCGTGCTGCCGCCCCCGCCCCCGCCGCCGGCCGTTGGCAACTTCGTCGGCGCCCGCCGCGCGGGCAGCCTTGTATTCGTTTCCGGCCAGCTGCCCATCGTCGACGGCAAGCCGGTGCACACCGGCCGCGTCGGTTCGACGGTGGGCCTCGATGACGCCTGTGCCGCCGCCCGGATCGCGGCGCTCAACACCATCGCGCAGGCCGCGGCGGTAGCGGGCTCGCTCGACGCCCTGCGCGGCGTGGTCAGGGTCGGCGGATTCGTCCAGGCCGATCCCGAGTTCGTCGACGTCCCGAAGGTCGTCAACGGGGCATCGGACCTCTTTGTCGAACTGTTCGGCGACGCGGGCCGGCACGCGCGTGCCGCGATCGGCGTGGCGAGCCTGCCCGCCGGCGTGCCCGTCGAGATCGAGGCGGTGTTCACGCTCGAATAGCGCGTGCGAGCGCCCCGATTTCACATCGCGCCCATCACGACACTACAATTCCGGTCCACGAGCGCCGGGTGCGGGAGCCGCCCGGCGGAATCGCCTGAGGATCGGGACACCGAGTGGCCAGATGGAAGAACGCGGTGGCGGGTGCCGCCGAGCAGCGCGAGCTGCGGCAGGACGTGCTCTACCGCGAGGCGGCGCGCGCCTTTCGCGAGAACGGCTACCACGCGACCTCGCTCGAGAACATCGCCCAGGCGCTCGGCATCAGCAAGCCGACGCTCTACCACTACGTGAAGACGAAGGGCGACCTGCTCTTCCAGATCCACATGGCCGCATCCGTGCAGGCGCTCGCGTGCCTGTGCCGCGAGCCCGGCCTGACGGGGCTCGAGCGGCTGCGTCGCACGGTGCGCGACTACACCTGCTCGACGGTCGGCGAGGACAGCTACAGCGTCGTGATCCTCGAGGAGAAATCGCTGCGCCCGGACCAGCTCGCCATCGTCGTGCGTGAGCGCGACAAGTTCGAGGCGGGCCTGCGCGGGATGATCGAGGACGGCATGCGCGACGGCTCGATCGTCCAGGGCAATTCCCGGTTCATGGTCTTCAACGTGCTCGGCACGATGAACTGGGTGACCAAGTGGTATCGGCGCGGCGGGGCCTGGACCATCCACGAGATCGGCGAGGGCGTCGCCGCCTTCGTGTGCCGCGCGCTCACGCCCGACAGCGCCCCCCGGCCGGCCGGCAACGATCTCTTCGCGCCCCCGCCCCGGGGCGCAGGCAAGGCCCGGCGCGGCGAGCGTCGCTGAGCGCCGTCGCCTTCTCCGCGGGCGCCCTGCGAAGCCTTCGCCCCGGGAATCGTCCATCGTGCCGCGCGCTTTCGAAGTCTGCCTTCCGGCCCGTCGGCCGGCCGCTTTCGACTCTAGAGTCGAACGCTCAACTACAAGGTTGACACCGCGCTCGGCGCCATTGCAGAATCGCGCCGATTCACCACTGGAGGTGTGATGGTCGAGGAGCATCCGGCGACGCGAAGCGCGTCCAGGCCGGCCGCGGGCGCGCCGCTGTTGCGGGCCGAGTCGATCTCGCGCCGCTTTGGCGGCGTGCAGGCGGTGCGCGAGGTCTCGTTCGATGTCGACGCCGGCGAGGTCGTCGGCCTCATTGGACCGAACGGCTCGGGCAAGTCCACCTGCGTGAACCTGCTCTCGGGCACCATCCCCCTCACGAGCGGCCGGGTGCTGATCTCCGGCGCAACCCTCGACGGCGCGCGCATCGACCAGGCCGTGGCGCGCGGGGTCGTGCGCACCTTCCAGGCGACGCAGGTCTTCCCCGAATTCACCGCGCTCGAGAACGTCATGGTGGGCTGCCATACGCTCTATCGCACTCGCCCGGGCGCGGCGGCACTGCGCACGGCGGGCTCGCGGCGCGAGGAGGAGTCGCTGCGCGCCCATGCGCTCGACTGCCTCGCCTTCGTCGGGATTCCCCATCGCGCGGACACGGTTGCCGGGACGATGTCGGCCGCCGAGCAGCGGCTGCTGATGATCGCGGTCGCGCTCGCCGCGCGACCCAAGGTACTGCTGCTCGACGAGCCGGCTGCCGGCATGGTGGCCGCGGAGCGGCGGGCGCTCGCGGACGTCATCCGCGCGATGCCGGCCCGTGGCACCGCGGTGCTGGTGATCGAGCACCACATGGGCCTGATCATGCAGGTGTGCGACCGCATCGTCGTGCTCAACTTCGGCCAGAAGATCGCCGAGGGCACACCGGCGGAGATCCGCGCCGACGAGGCCGTCGTCGAAGCCTACCTGGGGACCCGTCACGATGATGCTTGAGGTCGAGGGCCTGCGCGTCGGCTATGGCAAGGCCGAGGTCGTCCACGGTGTCGACTTCGTCGTGGACACGGGCGAATGCGTCGCGCTGATCGGCCCCAATGGCGCCGGGAAGTCCACCATCCTGAAATCGATCTGCGGCCTGGTGCCGCCGATCTCGGGCTCGATCCGCCTGCTGGGGGAATCGCTCGTCGGCATGCCCGGCCACCGCATCGCCGAGCGCGGCATCGCGATGTGCCCGGAAGGGCGGCAGATGTTCCCCGAGATGACGGTGCTCGAGAACCTGCGCATGGGCGCATACACACGTCGCCGCCAGGATCTCGAGGACAGCCTCGAGGAAGTGATGCAGCTCTTCCCGCGGCTGCGCGAGCGTGCCCGCCAGCAGGCAGGGACGCTGTCGGGCGGCGAGCAGGAGATGGTCGCGATCGCACGCGTGCTGATGGCGCGGCCGAAGCTGTGCATCTTCGACGAACCCTCGCTCGGCATCGCACCGCGGGTCGTCGACGAGATCGAGCAGACGCTGCAGAAGGTCAAGCAGAGCGGGGTCACCATCCTGCTCGTGGAGCAGGCCGTCTCGATGGCGCTGCGGGTGGCCGACCGCGCCTACGTGCTCGAGGCGGGGACGATCGTCCTCCAGGGCCCGTCGGCCGAGCTCGCCAGGGCCGACAGCGTCCGCAACGCCTACCTGGGTTTCTAGTGCAGCAAGCGCCCGACGCCGGACCGGGCCCGTGGGCCGGCAGATACGAAAGCTGGAGACATGAGATGAGGAAGTTCTGGTCAACGCTGGCGATCGCCGGCGCGATGGCCGCCTTCGCCGGCAGCGGCATGGCGGCCGAGAAGACCGTGGTGCTGGGCATCAGCGATGCGCTGAGCGGCGGCGGCGCGGTGTACGGCGTTCCGCAGAAGCGGGCGATCGACCTCGCCATCGAGGAGATCAACTCGGCCGGCGGATTCAAGGTCGGCAACGACACCGTCAAGTTCGACACGATCGCCTACGACGACAAGGCCGATCCGACCGAGGCGACCAACGTCGCGCGCAAGCTCATCGACCGCGACGGCGTGAAGTTCCTGCTCGGCTACTGCTGCTCGGCCTCCACCGGCGCGGTGGCCTCGTTCATCGGCCGCGAGGACGTCATCATGCTGGTCGGCACCGCGGGCGCGCGCGCGATCACCGCGGCCGGCAACAGGAACGTGTTCCGCACGCGCCCCCCGGGCGACTACACCGGCGCGGCCGCCGGGGCCTTCATCGCCTCCCAGGGCGTGAAGAAGCTGGGCGTGCTGGCCGTGCGCGACAACACGCTTTTCGTGCAGTACCGCGAGGAAATGCTCAAGGCCTTCAAGGCCGCCGGCGGGGAAGTGGTCGCCGTCGAGACCTTCGGCGGCCACGACCGCGACATGACCGCCCAGCTGACCAAGCTGCGCGGTCTGCAGCCGGATGCGCTGTTCATCTCCGGCTACGTGGAGCAGGCCGCGTTCTCGCATCGCCAGGCCCACGAGCTCGGCATCGGCGTGCCGCGCTACGGCTTCTCGGGCGGCAGCCCAGAGCAGTTCCTGAAGGTCGCCACGAACGAACAGATGGAAGGCGCCTGGGACCTGCTGTCGATCGAGTTCAATGCCGAGGTGCTCGGCCCGGTCGCGCAGGCGTTCGAGCAGCGCTTCAAGGCCAGGTACGGCGAGCCCCCGTCGCCCAACAGCGCCTTCGCCTACGACCAGGTGTACGTACTGCGTGACGCGCTCCAGGCCGCGGGCACCACGACGGACCTGAAGAAGATCCGCGAGGCGATCGCCAACCTGCCGGTGCCGAAGGAGGCGCTCCTGAAGTACCTGCCGATCGACGGGAAGATGTTCGACGGCAAGGGCCAGGCCTACATCGCCAACGGCGCCTTCCAGTGGGAAAACGGCGCATGGCGCTTCCGCACCGAGCTGCCCTCGGATCCCAGGGGCTACTCGGAGTACCTGAAGACGATCCGCAACTAGCGGGCTTCCAACCAGTAGCGAACCGGGGTTCCCGTGGTCGATCTATTGCAGCAGGTCTTCAACGGCCTGGTGACGGGCAGCATCTACACGCTGATCGCGCTGGGCCTGACGACCATCTTCGGCATCCTGGGCATCGCGCACTTCGCCCATGGCAGCGTCGCGATGTTCGGTGGCTACCTGACGTTCTTCCTGATGACGTCGGTCGGCCTCTCGCTCGTTCCTGCAATGGTGGTCGCCATGGTGGCGGGCGCGGCGCTCGGTGTCGTGATCGAGCGCCTCGCCTACTACCCGGTGCGCATGGCCCCGCCGATCAACGCCTTCATCATCGCCCTGGGCCTGACCCTGGTGATCGAGAAGGCCAACCTGCTGATGTTCGGCGTCGACCAGGTCATCATCCCGACGCCGTACACGCGGGTGTTCGACATCGGAGGGGTCACCTTTCCCGAGCTGCGGGTGTACGTGCTCGCCATCGCCGCCATCCTCGTGGCCGGCATGACCTGGATGGTCCAGCGCACCTGGATGGGGATGGCGATCCGCGCCGTCGCCCAGAACCGCGCCACCGCCATCCTGATGGGCGTGGACGTGAACCGGGTCTCGATGTTCGTCTTCGCGCTGTCCTCGGCGCTGGGCGTGGCCGCCGGCGTCCTGGTCGGCGCCCTCTACGCGGTGGCTCCCGGCGTGAGCGGCGGCCTCGTGATCAAGGGCTTCGCCGTGCTCATCCTGGGCGGGCTGGGCTCGATCCCGGGCGCGATCATCGGCGGCATCGTGCTCGGCGTGACCGAATCCTTCTCCTCGGCCTTCGTGTCCTCCGGATACAAGGACGTGATCTCGTTCCTCCTGATGATCGCGGTGCTCCTCGTTCGCCCCGAGGGCCTGATGCGCAGGGGGACCCGCTGATGATGCGCCACACCTTCCTCGCCGCGGCCATCGTCGCCGCGATCGCGTTCCCGATGCTCGTGACGGTGAACTACTTCGTGCATCTTGCGGTGCTCTCGATGGTGTTCATGATCGTCGCCCAGAGCGTCAACCTCATCCAGGGCTACACCGGCTACGTGTCCATCGCCCAGGGCGGATTCATGGGGATCGGTGCCTATGCCTCGGCCCTGCTTTCGGTGGACGCCGGCTGGTCCGTCTGGGCGTCGATCGCCGTCTCGCCCGTGATCGCCGGGCTCGTCGCCCTGGTCGTCGGCTACCCGTCCTTGCGGGTCAAGGGCCACTACTTCGCCATCGTCACCATGGCGCTGAACATGGTGGTGTTCATCGTGCTGGTGAACTGGATCCCGGTCACCGGCGGCGAGGGCGGCTACCCCGGCGTGCCCATGCCGGAGCCGATCGGCTTCGGCGACTGGGCGATCGAGATCGACTCGCGCCAGGCGATGTACTACGTGGTGCTCGCCGCACTGCTGCTGGTCATGGCGGTCATGGCCGCCATCGTGCGCTCGCGCATCGGGCGGGTCCTGCTGGCGATCCGCCAGAACGAGACCTTCGCCGAGGCCGCCGGCATCGCGGCCTGGAAGTACAAGCTCTTCGCCTTCTCCGCCGCCGGCGCGCTGGCGGGCTTTGCCGGGGCGCTCTACGCCCACTACATGGGCTTCCTGAGTCCGACGCCGTTCTCGGTGGACGCTTCGCTCAACGCGATCCTGGCGGTCATCCTCGGCGGCAGCGGCACCCTGTCCGGCCCGCTCGTCGGCGGCCTGCTGACCGTGCTGCTGCCCGAGATGCTGCGGGTCGCCGAGGTGTTCCGCCTGATCATCTACGGCCTGCTGCTCGTGGTCGTGATGATCTTCCTGCCGCATGGCCTCGTGCCGGCGCTGGTCGGCCGCGTCGCGAAGTGGCGCGAGGCCCGCGACACCGGCGCGTCGCCCGCGCGGAACAAGCCATGACAAGCCGTTTCAGCCTGGGGCACTTCCTGCGCCACCACGCCCGGCGCACGCCCGATGCGCCCGCCATCGCGGATGCGTCCGGGGCGCTCACCTACGGACAGTTCGACCGCCGGGCGGCGGCCTGCGCACTGCGCCTGGCCGAGGCCGGCGTGGGGTCCGGAGGACGCGTCGTCTTCGTGATCCCCAACTCGCTCGCATGGGCAGTGGTCTACCACGGCGCCCTGCAGGCGGGTGCCGTCCCGGTGCCGCTCAACTCGCGGCTCGCGCCGGCCGAACTCGCTGCCATCGTCGCCGACTGCGAGCCGGCGGCCGTGGTTGCGCCGGCCGACGTGCTCGAGCGCGTGCGCGCCACCGTGCCGGCCTCGATGGCGACGGCGTGGCTCGAGCTCGCGCCGGGCCTGGTGGAAGGCGACGCGGACCCTCGTCCCATCCCGCCCGCCGACCCGGCCTCGACCGCGCTGATCCTCTACTCCTCGGGATCGACCGGCCAGCCCAAGGGCGTGGAGCTCAGCCACTCGAACATCCTCTGGAACGCCCAGGCCTTCGCCTTCGACCTGCTGCGGCTGACACCCGACGACATCGGCTACACGGCGCTGCCGCTGTCGCACGTGTTCGGCCACACCTGCATGTTCTCGACCTTCCTGTTCGCCGGCGCCTCGATGTTCATCGCCGACGGCTTCGATCCGCAGCAGGTGTTCGAGGGACTGTCGGCGACGCGTGCGACCGTGTTCATGGGCGTGCCCACGATGTACTGGACGATGGCGCGCGCCGAACTGCCGCAGGGTCTCGACCTCTCGCGCTGGCGGGCCTGCGTCTCGGGCGGGCAGGCGCTGCCCATCGACGTGCACGAGCGCTTCGAGCGTCGCTTCGGCGTGCTCATCTCCGAGGGCTACGGCATGACCGAGGCGAGCCCGTCGGTCACCGGCAACCGCTTCCACGGCATGCGCAAGCCCGGTTCGGCCGGCCAGCCCTACATGGGCGTCGAGATGCGTGTCGTGGACGATGCGGGGCGGGACGTACCCGTGGGCGAGCCCGGCGAGCTGCTCCTGCGGGGCCCGGGCATCGCGCGCGGCTACTTCCGCAAGCCGGAGCTCACCGCCCAGACCTTCGCCGACGGATGGCTGCGCACCGGCGACATCGGGCGCATCGACGAGGACGGCTTCCTGTTCATCGTCGACCGGAAGAAGGAAATGATCATCACCGGGGGCTACAACGTGTATCCCCGCGAGATCGAGGAGGTGGTCCACCGCTTCGAGGGGGTGCTGGAGGTCGCGGCCATCGGCGCGCCCGACGAGCGCCTGGGCGAGCGGATCGTCGCCTTCGTCGTTCCCGCCGAGCCCGGTTCGTCGGTCGATGCCGGCGCGCTGCTCGCCCACTGCAACGAGTGCCTCGCGCGCTACAAGGTGCCCCGCGAGGTCCGCCTCGTCGATGCCCTGCCGCGCAATGCGACCGGCAAGGTCGATCGCCTGCGACTGCGCGCGATCGCCGCCGACCCGAATCTGGTTCCAACCGATCAGGAGTCCCGCAAATGACACAGGACGAGTTCGTCCGGCTGCTCGACGAGTTCACCCTGGCGGCCGAGTCCGGCGACGGGGAGCGCTTCGCGCGCTGTTTCACCGAGGACGGCGTCTACTACGACTACATCTACGGCGCCCACACCGGCCGGGCCGATATCGCCCACATGATGTCGAACCTGTTCCATCGCGATGCCGGCGACGACTACCGCTGGGAAATGTTCGACCCCGTGTGCAACGGGAACATCGGCTACGCCTGGTCGCTCTCGAGCTTCTCGTCGCGCATCGAGGAGTTCAGGGGACGCTTCGTGGTGATCGACGGCATGAGCCGCTTCGTGCTGCGCGACGGCCTCATCGCCGAGTACCACGAGTCGGTCAACGGCGGCGTGGCGATGCACCAGCTCGGCGTCGAGCCCGCGCGGATGGACAAGGTGTTCGCGCGCTGGACCACCCGGCTGCGCGAGCGTCCCGAAACGCAGGCCTATCTCGCGCGGCCGCGACGCGGCCAGCGCGCCTGAGGAAGACACGGGCGTCCCGGCGCCGCCGATGTCGCCCCAACGACAGGAACCCGCATGGACTACCAGCACATCACCTATGCCGTCGATGACGGCGTCGCCACCATCACGCTCAACCGGCCGGAGCGCCTCAACGCCTGGACGATGACCATGGAGCGCGAGGTGCGCGGCGCGATGGAGGCCGCCGAGGCCGACGAGGCCGTGCGCGTCATCGTGCTGACCGGCGCCGGCCGCGCCTTCTGCGCCGGCGCCGACATGGACGAGCTCAAGGACCTCGACCCGAACGACATCTCCGACACGACCTGGACGCGGCCGTTCGACATGAACCGCCGGGCCGACTGGCAGACCCGCTACTCCTTCTACCCGGCGATCGGCAAGCCGATCATCGGCATGGTCAATGGCGCGGCGGCCGGCATCGGGCTGGTCCACCTGCTCTACTGCGACGTGCGATTCGCCGCCGACAGCGCGATCTTCACGACTTCGTTCGCGCGCCGCGGCCTGATCGCCGAGCACGGCCTGAGCTGGATGCTGCCCCTCATCGTGGGCCACGCCAATGCGTGCGACCTGCTCCTGTCCGCCCGCCGGGTGACCGCCGCGGAGGCGAAGGACATGGGCCTGGTCAACCGGCTCGTCCCGGCCGCGGAGCTTGCCGCGGTCACCTACGAGTACGCCCGCGACCTCGCGCACAATGTCTCGCCGCGGTCGATGCGGGTGATCAAGCGCCAGCTCTACGAGGTGCCGTTCCAGACACTCGCCGAGGCCACGATCGACGCGAACCGCGAGATGGCGGCGAGCGTGCGCAGCGAGGACTTCCGGGAGGGCGTGGCGCACTTCATCGAGAAGCGTCCCGCGCGCTTCACGGGGCGATGAGCGCGGCGCTGGCGCAGCCCGCGGCCGGGGCGGCCCCGGGCCTTGCGATGGAGTCGCTCTACACCCCGGCCGAGCGGGCGTTCGCCGAGGAGGTGCGCGAGTTCGTGGCGAGGAACCTGCCCGCCGACATTCGCGATCGGCTGCTGGCCGGCGGGCGCGAGACGCGCGAGGACGTCGTCGCCTGGACGCGCATCCTGCATGCGCGCGGCTGGAGCGCCTATCGCTGGCCGGTGGAATACGGCGGCCCCGGCTTCACGCCGGTGCAGTGCGCGATCTTCGACGACGTGTGCGCGAGCATGGGCGCACCGGAGCTGGTGCCCTTCGGCCACCGCATGGTCGCGCCCGTGCTCATGCGCTACGGCACCGAGGAGCAGAAGCGGCGCTTCCTGCCCCCGATCGCCTCGGGCGATGCCTGGTGGGCACAGGGCTACTCCGAGCCCGGCGCGGGCTCCGACCTCGCCAGCCTGCGCACGCGGGCGCGTCGCGACGGCGACCACTACGTCGTCGACGGCCAGAAGATCTGGACCACGTCGGCGCATCTCGCCGACTGGATCTTCTGCCTGGTGCGCACTTCCGACGGACCGCGCAAGCAGGACGGGATCAGCTTCCTGCTCGTGGACCTGCGCAGCCCCGGTATCCAGATCCGGCCCATCATCACCTTCGACGGGCACCACGAGATCAACGAGGTCTGGTTCGACCAGGTGCGGGTTCCCGTCGAGAACCTCGTCGGCCCGGAAGGGGGCGGCTGGGCCTGCGCCAAGTACCTGCTCGAGCACGAGCGGCTGAACTTCGGCGGCATGGGCTTCTGCAAGCGCGAGCTCGCGCTGCTGCGCCGGCTGGCCGCCACCGCGGTGCGCAACGGCCGACCGGTGCTCGAGGATCCCGCCATCGCGGGGCGACTGGCCGCGCTCGAGGCGCGGCTCGCCGGCATCGAGCTGATGAACCTGCAGGTGTTCCGCCGACTGGAGCAGGGCATCCGGGATGACCTCGATCCCCCGCTGCTCAAGATCGTCAGCTCGCACCTGCAGCAGGACATCGCCGAACTGCAGACGCGCGTCCTCGGCGTGCACGGCCTTGCGCCCACCGGCGTGGCCGCGACCTACTGCAACCTGCGCAAGACCACGATCTACGCCGGTTCCAACGAGATCCAGCGCAACATCGCCGCCCGGCAACTTCTCGGCTAGCACGATGAACACGAACGCTTCCCCGGACGCCACGACCCTCGCCTTCGTGGCGCCCGACGAATACTCGATGATCCGGGATGCCGCCGCGCGACTGCTCGACGATCGCGCGGGCGTGCCCGCCGAGCGCTGGGCGCAGGTCCATGCGGCGCTTGCCGACGCCGGCCTGCTCGCCGCCCCGATGCGCGACGCCGAGGGCGGCATGGACGACGCCCGCGTGGTCGCCATCGTCGCCGAGGAGATCGGGCGCCGCGGCGTGGTCTCGCCCTTCGGCATCTCCGCCGCGGTCGCCGCCCGCGCGATCGAGCGCGCCGGCTGGGCGGGGGCTGGCGCGATCGGACCGCGGCTCGCCGCGGGAGAACTCGTCGCCACCGTGGCTTGGCACGAGGACGACGGCCTGCCGGCCATCGACGCCCCGGCGGTGCGGCTCGCGCCCGCGGGAGACGGCTTCGCATTGGACGGCCACAAGCGCGCGGTGCCCTTCGGCGCCGAGGCCGGCCTGCTGCTCGTGCCGGCGACGATGGACGCGGGACACGCGCTGGTCGCGCTCCAGGTCGATGCGCAGGCGCAGGCCACCGCGGGCGCCGGCCGGCTCGAGGTGGTGCCTGCGCCGGCCATCGACGGCATGCCCTCGGCCGACATCCGCTTCGACGCGCTGCCGATTCCCGCATCGGCGGTCGTCGCGCGGGGCGAGGACGCGCGGGGCCTGCTCGGGTGGATGCGCGACGCCTGGCGGGTGGCGAGCTGCGCCGACGCCCTCGGCGCCATGCGTCGCCTGGTGGAGATGACGGGCGAATACCTCCGGGTGCGGCAGCAGTTCGGTGCGCCGATCGGGCAGAACCAGGCGTTGCGCCACCGCTTCGTCGACCTGCACCTGGCGATCCGGGAGGTCGAGGCGACCTGCGAGTACGCCGCCGTCTCGCTCGACCGTGCCGACGCGCAGGCGCGCGCGCACGCGGCGGACATCGCGCACTATGCGACGGTGCGGGCCGCCTGGCGCGTCTCGCAGGAATGCGTGCAGATGCACGGCGGCATCGGCATGGCCGCCGAGACGCCGGTGGGTGGCTACTTCAAGCGGCTCCTCGGGTTCGCGCTTCGCTGCGGCGACGAGGACGCGGCGCTCGCGCGACTGGCGGCCCGGACGACCGCCGGCCGGGTGTCCTAGCGCAGCGTCTTGCCGGCCATCCGCAGGATGTCGTCGAGCGGATTGCCGTTGCCGTCGAAGTCGAGCATCGAGGCGAGCCCGCCGCCGCCCGCCGCGCCGCCTCCGGAGCCGCCGAGCAGGCCGCCCAGCAACCCGCCGAGTCCGCCCCCGCCGGATGCGTCCTGGCCCTGGCCGGCGGATCCCTGGCGCGCCATGTAGCCGGCGACGAGCATCGCGAGGATCGGCAGCATCTTCTTCAGCACGGACGGATCGAGGCCGGTCCGCTGGGACGCGTTCTGCGCGACCGTCCGGCTGACATCCTTCGAGCCGAAGATCTGGCCGAGGACGTCGTTGCCCTTGTCCACGTGAGTCGGCTGCGGCGACAGCACGTCCTCGAGCAGCGAGCCGCCGCCGAGTTGCCCGAGGAGCCCGCCGAGACCCTCGGCTCCGCCCGGCTGGGACTGCGCCCGCTTCTGGAAGCCGCCGAGGATCGCCGGCAGGAGCGCCTCCATGCCGGAGGCCGCCTGCTGGCGGTCGACGCCCAGCTCGCGCGACAAGGAGTCGAGTCCGCCCATCTGGGCGAGGAAATCGCTGAGTTGCATGGCCCTTGCTCCCTGGTTGGTGCGGCCGGCCCGACAGGCGCCGGGGCCGCGGGCCTTGCGGCGCGCCCGCGCGGGGCGCGCCGGCTTCGTCCTGGCTAGTCGAGGAGGTCGGCGGGCACGTTGCCGCCGTTGGCCGCGATGCGCTCGAGCACCTTCTTGTGCAGCCACATGTTCATCTGGGCCGAATCCGACATCAGGTTGGGCGGGCAGCCGAGCTCGGTGGCGAGCTCCTTGCGCGCCGCCAGGCTGCTGTCCATGTCCAGCAGCTTGAGCAGGTCGACGATCGAGGTGCGCCAGTTGAGCTTCTGGGGATTGGCGGCCGCGCGCTGCTCGAGCTGGGCGACGACATCGACGACCGGGATCGCCTGCGGCTGGGCCGCCGCGCCGGCGCCCTGTGCCGCGCCGCCGGCCGGCGCCCCGCCGCCCGCCGGGGCGGCCGTCTGGGTGGAGGCGTCGGCGGCCTGCGCGCTGCCGATGCCGAGTTTTTCAAGGATCTTGTTGAAAAAGCCCATGGTCGTTCTCCGGGGAATCGTTCGTGGTCGTCGCGGCCCGGCCCCAGGGCCGGTCCGCATCGGCGTGGTACCGCGAATCGAGTCTAACCCGCCTGTCGCCCGCCGGCGCGCCGAATGGAGTCGGCACCGCGGTCGGGCATGGGGCCGGCCTGGACATGGGCCGACAGGGCCTCGGCGAGCGCGTCGAAGACCACGCGGCAACGAGGGCTGTTGCGCAGGTCCTCGTGCATCGTCAGCCAGGTCTCGAGGGGAAGCGATACGGTGCCGGGCAGGACCCGCACGAGCGGCTCCCCACGTTCGGCGAGCGCCACCTGGCAGACGCCGATACCGGCGCCGGCACGCACGAGCAGGAGCTGGGCATAGTTGCTGTCGCAGCGAACCGAGAACGCGCGGCGGCCCGGGGCGCCGAGCCGGCGCGCGGCCTCGCGCAGGTACGGACGCTCCTCGTCGAAACCCACCAGCGAGTGGGTCATGAGTTCGTCGAAACTGGCGGGCAGGCCGTGGCGCTCCACATAGTCGCGGCGGGCGAACATGCCGAGCTCGAGGGTGCCGATGTAGCGCGCGACGAGCCGGCCCTGGACGGGGCGGATCGTCCGGATCGCGATGTCGGCCTCGCCATGGAGCAGGTCCTCCACGCGATCGGTGAGCGCGAGCTCGATCACCAGGCCCGGGTGGCGCGCGCGCAGTCGGGCGATGACCGGTGGCAGCACCTCGAAGCCGATCACGTCGCTGGTGGTGATGCGCACCGTGCCGCGCACCTCGTCGTGGCCACCGGCCGCCTGGGCGCTCGCCGCCCGTTCCAGCGCGGCCGCGGTGGCCGCCATGGCCCGGGCATGCGGCAGTAGTGCCAGGGCGGCGTCCGTCGGCTGCAGCCCCGTGGGCGAGCGGGTGAAGAGGGCCACCCCGAGGGCGGACTCGAGCGCCGCGACATGCCGGCCGGCGGTCGGCTGGGCGATGTCCAGGGCCCGGGCAGCCGCGGAGAGCGAGCCCTCCTCGAGCACGCCGAGGAAGGTGCGATAGAGCGTCCAGTCGATCGGGGTGGTCATGCAGAAATGTATAGCTGCTGCATCGCTTTGGGCAATTTCTTTCTCGCTCGTGTCGGCCGACACTTGCCGTCATCACTCCACGGCAACTGGCAGAGGGAACACAATGGCAAGGCGAGAACGGACGGCCCTGGTGCTCGGCGCGGGGGGCGGCATCGGCGGGGAACTCGCGCGGGAGCTGCGCGACCGGGGCTGGACGGTCCGGGGCATGGGGCGCAGCGTCCCCGCCGGCCGACGCGAGGGCATCGACTGGATCGTCGGGGACGCGCTCGACCCCGCGAGCGTGGCCGCGGCGGCGCGCGGCTGCGCCGTGATCGCCCATGCGGTCAATCCGCCGGGATACCGACGCTGGAACGAACTCGTCCTGCCGATGCTGGACAACACGCTGGCCGCGGCCGGCGCCGAGGGCGCCATCGTGCTGCTGCCGGGCACCGTGTACAACTACGGACCGGATGTCCCGGTGCTGGCCGCCGAGCACGCGCCCCAGAATCCGGTCGGGCGCAAGGGGGCGATCCGGGTCGAGATGGAACGCCGGCTGCGCGCCTTCGCGGAATCCGGCCGGGGCAGGGCGCTCGTCGTGAGAGCGGGCGACTACTTCGGCCCCCGACCGGGCGGCAGCTGGTTTTCGCAGGCCATGCTGCGCCCCGGCAAGCCGGTTCGCACGATCCGCCTGCCGGGCCTCGCCGGCGTCGGGCACCAGTGGGGCTACCTGCCCGACGTCGCCCGCACCATGGCGCTGCTGCTCGATCGCGCGGACGGCCTGGAGCCGTTCGCCCGCTTCCACATGGGCGGGCACTGGGATCCGGACGGCCGCGCGATGGCGGACGCGATCCGCCGCATCGTGGTGCGCTACGGCGGTCGCGAGCCGCGTGTGACCCGCTTCCCGTGGTGGATCGTTCCGCTGCTCGCGCCCTTCGACGAAAGCCTGCGCGAGATGCGTGAGGTGCGCCGGTTCTGGCGCGAGCCGCTGCGCCTCGACAACTCCCGCCTGCTGGACGTGCTGGGCTTCGAGCCGCACACGCCCCTGGACGAAGCGGTGGAGGCGACGCTGCAGGGCCTGGGCTGCCTGGGCCTTTCCTCATCGGGGCTCGCGACCGCCTGACCCACCGGGTTGGCGGGCCGGCAGGGCGATGCCCCTTGCCGCAGTGCGCAATAAAATTTGCGTGCAATTATTTACGCGCATGCTAGATTTGCGCCATGAGTCCGGCCCGCATCGTCCCGGCGAACCCGCCGAGGACCCTCGAAGACCTTCGTCGATGCGTCGAGCGCGAGCGCAGCCTCACCGGTCGCCAGAGCATGGGCGAACGCACGCTGGCCGTGCTGGTCGACATGCTTGCGCGCCCCGGGGAGGCCGCGGTGGAGAGCATTTCGGAGCTCGCCGCGCGCAACCACGTGGACCCGTCCACGCTCACGCGCCTGGGCCAACGGCTCGGATTCAGCGGCTTCGGGCAACTGCAGGACGTCTTCCGGCGGCATGTCCGCGACACCCAGCCGTTCTACAGCGCGCGCGTTCGTGAACTGGTGTCGGACAGTGCGGGGCAGGAGGGCGGGAGCCGCCTGCAACGCCTGGCGCAGGCCGAGTGCCGCAAGGTGCTCGCGGTCGCCGATGCCCTCGACGACGCGAAGGTCGAGGAGGCCGCGCGACGGCTGCTCGCGGCACGGCGGGTCCAGGTGTTCGGCCTGCGGGCGGGCACCTATGCGCTCAGCCACTTCCTGGGCAGCTACCTCGAGATCCTGCGGGACAACGTCCAGATCCTGGGCACGCCGGGCCTGACCCTCGCCGGTGACGCCTCGAGCCTCGGTCCCGAAGACCTGCTGGTGGCGGTCGCGTTCCGCCCCTATACGCGCGCCGTCGTGAAACTCGTCGAGGTGGTACGCGAGGCCGGCGTGCCCGTGCTCGCCATCACCGACACGGGCTCACCGATCGACTCGGAGCGCCATGGCGGCCTGACGCTCGCCATCGAGCAGCCCTTCTACTTCGACTCGACGCTGGCGCCGCTGTACGTGATCGAGGCCCTGCTGGTGGCCGTGACGCGGCTGCTCGGCCCCGAGGCGACGGCGCGAACCCAGCGCCGCGAGCATTTCAACAAGCTACTCGACATCGAGGTCGGCTGAACCCGGCAAGGAAGACCCATGCTTACCGATACCCAGAACCAGGCCATCGCCGCAGCGCTCGAAGCCGCGCGGGCACGTTTCGTCGACGCGAATCCGCGCAGCAGGGAACAGCACCGCAAGGCGGCGGAGGTGCTGCCCGGTGGCAACACGCGCACCTCCCTCTTCAGCGAGCCGTTCCCCGTCACCCTTGTCAGGGGAAGCGGCGCGAGGGTGACCTCCCTCGACGGCCGCGAGTACATCGACTTCCTCGGCGAGTACACCGCCGGCCTCTATGGCCACTCGCACCCCGCGTTGCGCCAGACCGTGCTCGACGCGCTCGACAACGGCTGGGTCATGGGCGGGCACATTCGCCACGAGGAAGAACTGGCGCGCCTGATCCGCGATCGCTTCCCCTCGATCGAGCTCGTTCGCTTCGCCAACTCGGGAACCGAGGCAAACCTCTTCGCGATCTCGACGGCGCGGGCCGTCACGGGAAAGAACAAGGTGGTGGTCTTCGAGGGCGGCTACCACGGGGGCGTCTTCACCTTCGGCCTGACGCGCAGCGCCATGGAAGCGCCCTTCGATTTCGTCAAGGCGCAGTACAACGACATCGACGGCACGCGCGCGCTGCTCGACGCGCATGCAGCCGAGATCGGCACCGTGATTCTCGAACCCATGCAAGGCTCGGGCGGATGCATTCCCGCGGACCCCGCCTTCCTGGCCATGCTGCGCGAATGGACCTCGGCCCACGGGGCGATCCTCGTGTTCGACGAGGTCATGACCTCGCGCCTGTCGCCGGGGGGCCTGCAGGCGCTGTGGGGCGTGACCCCCGACCTGACGACGCTCGGCAAGTACATCGGCGGCGGCTTCAGCTTCGGCGCCTTCGGAGGTCGCGCCGACCTGATGGAGCGGTTCGATCCGCGTCGGCCGGACGCGTTCGCCCACGCCGGCACGTTCAACAACAACGTCTTCACGATGGCCGCCGGCGTGGTGGGCCTGCGCGACATCTACACCGCCGACGTCGCGGTGGCGCTCAACGCGTGCGGCGACGCCCTGCGCGCGCGCCTGAACGAGATCGCGGGCAAGGCACGCTTCCCCATGCAGTTCACCGGGCTCGGATCGATGATGAACGTGCACATGGTCGCGGGAGCGGTGCGCAACGTGCGCGACCTGACGGCGGGCAACGCCGCGCTGCGCGACCTCTTCTGGTTCGACCTCCTCGAGCAGGGCGTGTGGATCGCGCGACGCGGCATGATCAACGTGTCGTTGCCGATCGGCGAGGCGGAGTGCGACCAGCTCGCGACGGCGGTGGAGGCGTTCGTCGACCGGACCAATGCGCTGGTCCGCAAGGAGTCCAGCTGAGTCCGCGCAGGACGCGAGCCGAACGAGATGAGCACGATCGAACTCAAGGGGGTGTCCAAGCGCTACGGTGACTTCGTCGCCGTGGATTCGACGGACCTCAGGATCGAGCAGGGCGAACTCGTCACCTTGCTCGGCCCCAGCGGATCGGGCAAGAGCACGATCCTGTCTATGATCGCCGGGCTGGTCGAGCCGACCTCCGGGCGGATCTACATCGGCGGCCGGGACGTGACCGCCACGCCGCCGTCGCAACGCAATCTCGGCCTGGTGTTCCAGAGCTACGCGTTGTTCCCCCACATGTCGGTCTTCGACAACGTCGCGTTCCCGCTGACGATCCGTGGCGTGCGCAAGCCCGAGATCGCGCAGCGCGTGGCCAGGGCGCTCGACCAGGTGCGGCTCGGGGGCCTGCAGGACCGCCGTCCGAACCAGCTCTCGGGGGGCCAGCAACAGCGCGTCGCGCTGGCGCGCGCGCTGGTGTTCGAGCCGGACATCCTGCTCCTCGACGAACCGATGGGCGCGCTCGACAAGAAGCTGCGCGAAGAGGTCCAGCTCGAGCTTCGACAGCTGCAGCGCGACCTGGGCGTGACCACGATACTCGTGACGCACGACCAGGAAGAGGCGCTGTCGCTGTCCACCCGCCTGGTGGTGCTCAACGAGGGCCGGGTGCAGCAGGTCGACACGCCGATGAACGCCTATCGCCGACCCGCCAACCGCTTCGTGGCCGAGTTCATTGGCACGGCCAACCTGTTCGAGGGCGAAGTGGCGCCCGGCTCGTCGACCATCAGGCTGGCGGCCGAGGGGCATTGGGTGCCCTTCGTGTCCGACGGCTGCATTTCCGGGCGAGCCTGGCTGGTGGTGCGCCCCGAGCACGTCCGCGTGCTGGATGCCGAATCGAAGGACGACATCGGCATGCCCGCAAGCGTCGTCGAGACCGTTTACTTCGGCCAGTCGCAACGGGTGCACATGAGAACCGACGGCGGAACGAACGTGGTGGCCGTCGCCAGTGGCGAGCAGGCGCCGCGCCAGCCCGGACAACGCGTGAAGCTGGCCTGGTCGCCCGAGCACGCCTGGCTGATGGCGGCCTGAGCGATGCGCGGGGTCGCCGGGTTCGCATCGTCCGCGGATGCCCAGATTCCAACGAGCGGCCGCCGTGGCCGATTCCCCCTGTACTTCCAGGAGACAGTGATGCGCAGAACCGTTCTGTGGAAAGCCCTTTGCCACGGTCTGTTGACCATGGGCTTTGCCGCGACCACCGCTTTCGCCCAGATGGGGAACGCGCCCAAGGAACTTCGCATGCTCGAGTCGGGCGGTCCCAGCGGCGACTCGATCGAACAGGCGTACATCAAGCCGTTCACGGAGAAGACCGGCATCAGGGTCGTGCGCGAGAGCCCGACCAGTACGGGCAAGCTGCAGGCGATGGTGCAGTCCGGGAAGATCACCTCGACGCTGGTCGAGCTCGGGGCGACCAACGTCGTCATGGCGCGCACCCTGGGGCTGATCGAACCGCTCGACTGGAACGCGATCAATCCCGGTCCGCTCTTCGAGGAGGCGAAGTGGCCGGACGCGTTCGGCTACCAGTATTTCTCGACCATCATGGCCTGGCGCAAGGGCGAGAAGCCGCTCGCAACCTGGGCGGATTTCTGGAACGTGAAGGAGTTCCCCGGCAAGCGCGCCCTGCCGGACTACCCGAGCTACACGCTCGCGCTGGCGCTGCTCGCCGACGGCGTGAAGCCCGAAGAGCTGTACCCGCTCGACGTCGACCGCGCGTTCGCGAGCCTCGAGAAGATCAAGGATCACGTCGCGGTCTGGTGGAAGGCGGGCGCCCAGGCGCCACAACTGCTCGAGGATCGGGAGGTCGCGTATTCGGCCGCCTGGTCGGGCCGTATTGTCGAGAATGACAAGCTCGACTACACCTACAACCAGGGCCTGCTCATGCTGTCCTACTTCGTCGTGCCCAAGGGCGCCGACCCGGCGGCCAAGGCCGCGGCGATGGGCCTGCTGCACGAGATGTCGCTCGCGCGGAACCAGGCGGTGGCGGCCGAGGTCATCCCCTACACCGGGGCCAGTACCGAGATCGAGGCGGCGATCGATCCCGCGAAGGCGAGCCTCTACCCGACTTCCGAAGCGAACAAGAAGGTGCAGGCGCTGGCGGACCCGGTCTGGACGGCGACCAACGCCAAGGAGATCGAGAAGCGCTGGCAGCAGTTCAAGCTCGGACTGTGAGGGCGCGAGCGTAGGCGCGTTCGCCGGATGGTGAAACGAGAATCATGAGTCGTTCCGCACGTTCGCCGGGCGCGCTGCGCTCGCCTGCCCTGTGGCTCGTGGTCCCGCTGCTGCTCGTGATGGCGGCGGGCTTCAACCTGCCGCTGCTCGTCATGCTGGGACGCAGTGTGGTGGGCGCCGAGGGCGGCTTCACGCTGGCGCATTTCGCCGAGGTCGCGGAGACCTCCGTGTACACGAAGGTGCTGCTCAACACCCTGCGCATCGCCGTGATCACCACGGGGCTCTGCATCCTCCTCGGCTATCCGCTCGCCTACTGGCTGCGCCGACTGCCGCCGCGCTGGCAGATGGTCGGCCTGTCGATGGTCGTGATCCCGTTCTGGATCAGCATCCTGGTGCGGACCTACGCCTGGATCGTGGTGCTGGGCAACGCCGGGATGGTCAACCGCGGGCTGCTGGGCCTCGGGCTCGTCGACGAGCCCGTAAGCTTCCTCTACAACGAGCTGGGCGTGATCATCGGCACGGTGAACGTGTTGTTGCCCTTCCTGGTGCTTCCGCTGTTCGCGGCAATGGTCAAGATCGACGACAGGCTCCTGCGTGCGGCCGAGACCCTCGGCGCCAGTCCCTGGACCACCTTCTGGCGCGTGTTCTTTCCGCTCAGCCTGCCGTCGCTGGCCGCCGGCGCCGTCCTCGTCTTCATCCTGACCCTGGGCTTCTTCATCACGCCAGCCGTGCTTGGCGGCGGACGGGTCCCGATGATCGCGAACATGCTCGACCTGCTCGTCAACCAGATGCCGAGCTGGGAGATCGCGTCGGCCATATCGACCGTCCTGCTGGCCGTGACCCTGGCACTGTTCGTCCTGTACCTGCGGCTGACCCGCCTCGAGGAGTCGACATGAGCGCTCCGCGTCACATCAGCGCCAATCCCGCCGTGGCCTGGGTCAACCGCACGGCGCTGGCACTCAGCGGCATCGGCGTGCTCGTCTTCCTCGCCCTGCCGGTGGTGATCGTCGTCCCCATGTCGTTCTCGAGCGCGAGCTCGCTGCGCTTCCCGCCCGAGAGCTTTTCCCTGCGGTGGTATGCGGAGGTCTTCGGCGATCCCCGCTGGCTGCAGGCGATGAACACGTCCCTGGTCCTCGCCCTGCTGTCGAGTACCCTGGCGCTCGTGCTCGGCGGTCTCGCGGCCTACGGGCTGGTGCGCGGCCGATTCTTCGGCCGCATGGTAGTGCAGAGCAACTTCATCGCCCCGTTGATCATCCCGTCGGTGGTGATAGCCGTCGGCCTGTACTTCGCGCTCGCGTACGTGGGCGCCCTGGGCTCCTTCGGCGGTCTCCTGCTCGGCCACACCCTGCTGGGCGTTCCCTATGTGGTGCTCATCATGTCGGTCGCCTTTCGCAGCTTCGACATCCGGATCGAGCAGGTGGCGTTCACCCTCGGGGCATCGTGGTTCACGATGTTCCGGCGAGTGCTCATTCCCAACCTGTTGCCCAGCACGGCCGCCGCCTGGATCTTCGCCTTCGTCACCAGCTTCGACGAGGTAGTGATCACGACCTTCATCAGCGGCACGCACGAAACCGTGCCCAAGCGGATGTTCAACGAGCTGGTGCTCCAGGTGAACCCGTCGATCACCGCCATCGCCACGCTGCTCATCGCGCTGAGCCTCGCCCTCATGGGCCTCGCGGCCCACCTGATGCGCAGGTCCCGGCTCGCGACCCGGCCCGGTTCGTGATCGAGCGCTTCCACCCCATTCAATGAACCAACGAGGGACGTCATGAGCGCATCCACCGAAACCTACGGTCCGCGCGGCGGGCCGGTGCAGCTCTTCTACCTGAAGAAGGAGATTCCTCGCCGGCCGACGGTGGCGCGGGGCGAGGGCATCTACCTGTGGGACACGCAGGGCAAGCGCTACATCGACGCTTCGTCGGGGCCCGTGGCCGCGAACCTCGGCCACGGCAATGCACGGGTCATCGCCGCTTCGGACCGGCAGATGCGCGAGGTGGCCTACGCGAGCCGGGCCTTCTTCGAGAATCCCGCCAATATCGCCCTCGCCGATTCGCTGGCCGAGCTTGCGGGGCCGGGGTTCGAGCGCGCCTTTTTCGTGTCGGGCGGATCGGAGGCGACGGAGAGCGCGATGAAGCTCGCGCGCCAGTACGCGATCACGCAGGGCCAGGCGTCGCGCTGGAAGGTGCTGTCGCGAAACCCGAGCTACCACGGTGGCACCATGGGTGCGATCGCGATCAGCGGCGACCCCGTGTCGGAGGCCGCCTTCGGCCCGATGACGCGGCTCATGCCGAAGGTGCCCACGCCGTTCACCTATCGGCTTCCGGAGGGGCATACCGCCGAGACCTGGGCCGACCACTGCGCCGACGCGCTGGAAGAGACGATCCTGCGCGAGGGGCCGGAGACGGTGCTGGCGTTCTTCCTGGAGCCGGTGGGCGGCCTGGCCACCGGGGCGCTGGTCGCGCCCGATCGCTACTACACGCGGGTGCGCGAGATCTGCAGCCGCTACGGCGTGCTCCTCGTGTTCGACGAGGTGATGAGCGGCGCCGGCCGTACCGGCCGCTTCCTCGCGGCGCATCACTGGCCCGACGCGCGTCCCGACATCGTGACGCTCGCCAAGGGCATCGGCGCGGGCTACACGCCGCTGGGGGCCGTGCTCGCCTCGCGCGAGATGGTCGATGCGGTGGCCGAGGCGGGCGGCTTCATGAACGGGTTCACCTATGCGTCCAACCCGCTGTCCTGCGCGATCGGCCATGCCGTCGTCACCGAGACGATCGAGCGCGGGCTCATCGAGAACGCGGCGCGGATGGGCGAGCGCCTGCGCCAGCGTCTGCTCGAGGTACAGGCGGGCAGCGGCGTGATCGGCGACGTCCGGGGCAAGGGCCTGCTGATGGCGATCGAGATCGTGGGCGACCGGGAGACCCGGTCGATCCTTCCGGCGCAGGCCCAGGCGATCCCGCGTATCGTCGCGCTCGGCATGGAGCGCGGCCTGCTCCTCTACTCGCGCCGCACGGCCAACGGCAAGTTCGGCGAGTGGGTGATGGTGGCGCCACCCCTGATCGTGAACGAAGAAGAGGTGGACACCATCGCCAGGCTCATCGGCGAGACCGTTGGCGCATTCGAGAAGGAGCTGCGCGGCTCGGCCGGCGCCTAGCCCGACGGGTTCAGCTTGTCCTGCGTGCGCGTCTCGAAGTCGCTCGCGTCGTGGCGCTCGTGCAGCTGGCTCGCCGGGTCGCCGACCATGCGGTTGACCATGCGGCCGCGCCTGACCGCGGGTCGCTGCGCGATCTGGTCCGTCCAGCGCTGGACATGCTTGTACTCGTGCACCGACAGGAACTCGCCGGCGTCGTAGATCAGGCCCTTGGCGAGCGCGCCGTACCAGGGCCAGACCGCCATGTCGGCGATCGTGTACTCGTCGCCCGCGAGGTACTCGACCTCGGCGAGCCGCCGGTCGAGTACGTCGAGCTGGCGCTTGACCTCCATCGCGAAGCGGTCGATCGCGTACTCGATCTTCACGGGCGCATAGGCGTAGAAGTGACCGAAGCCGCCGCCCAGGTAGGGCGCGCTGCCCATCTGCCAGAAGAGCCATGACAGGCATTCGGCCCGCTTCGCGGGTTCCGTGGGCAGGAAGGCGCCGAACTTCTCGGCGAGATAGAGCAGGATCGCGCCGGACTCGAACACGCGGATCGGCTCGGGGCCGCTGCGGTCGAGGAGCGCCGGGATCTTGGAGTTGGGATTGACCGCGACGAAGCCGGTGCTGAACTGCTCGCCTTCGTTGATGCGGATCGGCCAGGCATCGTACTCGGCGCCGGAGTGGCCGGCGGCGAGCAGCTCCTCGAGCATGACGGTCACCTTCACGCCGTTGGGCGTGGCGAGCGAATAGAGCTGCAGCGGGTGCTTGCCGACGGGCAGCGCCTTCTCGTGCGTGGGTCCGGCGACCGGGCGGTTGATGTTGGCGAAGCGACCGCCGCTCGCCTTGTTCCAGGTCCAGACCTTCGGCGGGACGTACTCGTTCTGCTGGGACATGCCTTTCCTTTCTCCAGGGTGTCGTTCGTGGGTCGCTCAGATCCGGTAGACCTGACAGGCGGTCCGCCGGTAGAGCGCGGCCTTCTCCGCGTCGGAGGCGCCGGCGGTGATGCGCTTGAAGGCGTTCCAGAGCACCCCGTAGCTGCACGAGCAGCCGTCGACGGGGAAATTGCTCTCGAACATGGCCCGCTCGGCGCCGAAGGCCTCGATGCAGGTCTCGATCCAGGGCCTCCAGGCGGCGGCGAGGGTCTCCGAGTCCGGCGGCGTCTCGCGCTCCTCGAAGCCGAAGCCCGTGAGCCTCATGCCGAGGCCGCCGAGCTTGACGACGACATTGGGGCACGAGGCGAGCGCGCGGATCGAGTTGCGCCACCGGGTGAAGACCTCGTCGCGTCGGCCCGCGTAGCCGCCGAGGCCGAGCGGCCCCCCGACGTGGTCGAGCACGATGCGGGTGTCGGGATACGCGCGGGCGAGCTCGACCAGCTCCGGGATCTGCGGATGGTAGAGCCACGCATCGAACGAGAGGCCGTGCCGCGCCAGGCGCGAGAAACCCTCGCGGAAGGCGGCATCCGCCATCAGGCCGGGGCGCGGCCGTGGGCCGCTGCGCGCGTACGCGGGATCCGGGTCGGTCGAGAGGCCGTGGCGGATGCCGCGAAAGCGCGAGGGCGAGGCCTGCAGGTGCGCCTCGAGAACCTCCTCGACCGCCGCGCCGAGGGTCAGGTCGGCATGGCCGACGATCGCGGCGCAGGCATGCACCGCCTCCTCGCTCGCATGGAGGCTGCGCCTGGCGGCTTCATCGACGAAGCGCGTCTCGCCGACCGGGCGCAGCTGCGGCGGCCCGCCGGGAAGATAGTGCTCGCCGCACTGCACGTACACCGAGGCGACGATCCGGTGCCCGGCAGCGAAATCGGCGAGCAGGTCGTCCAGGCCATAGGGCCAGTGCGGGCGGGCGAAGAGGTGGTGGTGCGCATCGACGATCTCGAGCCCGGGCTCGAGCGCCGCCTCGACGTGCAGCGCCTGCCAGCGCGGATCGGATGGCGGATGGAACGGTCTCTCCGACGAACGGGCCATGTGTACCTCCTGTTCCGCATTGTGCGATGTTCCGCCCGAAGGCGCAGGCGCGGGGTCTTTCTCCGCTATGCTTCGCAGCCAACGGTCGCCGGCACGAAGCGGCCTTGCGCTGGGGGAAGCCGTTCATGAAACCGACCGCGAGCACCGAGGCGCCGCCCAGGCGCGAGGCATCCCTGCAGCGTCCCTCGCGCGAGGCCATCGCCCGGATGCCGGAGTTCGTCGGGCTGCCGCTCGAGCGGATCCACCTCGTGCGCGACGAACCGGCGGCCGCGCGGGCGTGGGATGCGCTGGCCCGGTCCGTCCATGTGGGCTTCGACACCGAGTCGAAGCCGGTCTTCGTGCGGGGCCAGCCGAGCGACGGGCCGCACGTGGTCCAGTTCGCTACCCGCGACGAGGCGTTCATCGTGCAGGTGGAGCACGGCCTGCGCGCCGAGTTCCTGCGCGCGGTGCTCGAGTCCCACGACATCGTGAAGGTGGGCTTCGGCCTGCGCTCCGACCGGGCGCCGCTGCGCGCGAAGACCGGCATCGAGCTCGGCGCCTCCGTCGATGTCGGCCGACGCCTGAGGGATGCCGGCTACCGGCACGAGGTGGGACTGAAGGCGGCCGTGGCCATCGTCCTCGGCCAGCGGCTGCGGAAGCCGAAGTCGGCGACCACTTCCAACTGGGCTTTGCCCCGGCTTCGCCCGTCCCAGCTGCTCTACGCCGCCAACGATGCCTACGCGTCGCTGCTGGTGTACGAGCGGCTTTTCGGCGACGACCGGGGGCCGGCGTCCTGACGGGCGGCAGCCGGGCGCGCTGGCTTCGCGGCCGCAACTTGCGCGATCATGGCGCGAGGCGGACAACGACCATCCGAAAATGAGTGCAACACGCAAGTCGAGATGGCTCGGCCTCGTGGCCGGCCTGGCGCTGGTGCTCGCGGCCTGCGGCGGCGACGGCGCGGGCGGAAAGGGCGGGACCGGGGTCAATCCCGGGCCGATCGATCCGGGCGGGCCGCCCCGGCTCGAGGGCGCCTGGTCGGGCGGCTTCGAGGTCGGCAGCGACCAGGGCGACACGCGGCTGCTGGTCCTGGCCGACGGCGAGTTCTGGCTCCTGTACGGCCGCGACCTTCCCGGCAGCTTCGAGGTGGAGGGCTTCGTGCAGGGGTCCGGCGTCTCGGCGAGCGGCAAGTTCACCTCGGTCAACGCGAAGGACTTCTTCGGCCTCCTGCCCGTCCCGACCGGGACGCTCGAGGCGAGTTACTCGGCGGAGGCGGCGGTCGGGGCGGCGAAGTTCCCCGGCCTGACCCTCGAATTCTCCGTGGAGCCGGTGCCCGCCACGAGCTACGACTACGGCGCGGCCGCCTCGCTCTCCGACATCGTTGGGCTCTGGGAGATGCGCCTGCTGGACGGCACGCCGGTCGAGGTCACGATCCAGCCCGACGGCAGCCTCGCCGGCATCGAGAGCAGCACGCTCGGCGGGCCCAGGTGCAGCTTCATCGGGGCCGCCGTGCCGCGGCCCGACGGCACCAACGTGTTCGACGTGGAACTCGCGTTCGGCGCGGCGCCCTGCACCCTTGCCAACCAGGTGCTGACCGGCATGGGCTATACGTACACGATCGCCGGCACGGCGGTGCGGCAGTTCCTGGTGGCGGGCGTGAACGGCATCCGTGGGCGGGGCACCGCCCTGTACGGCACGCGCTGAGGACGCCGGCTCAGGCCGGGCCCTGGAGGCGGGAGGACCAGTCCTCGATCCGGCCGGTCGCCAGCCGGCGCTCGAGGAGCGAGCGCCACGAGGGCACCAGCGGCAGCGCGATCGCCTCGCGCAGCATCGCCGGCCCTGGCGGCGCGCCGTAAAGCAGGTCCATTAGGCGCTGCAGCGACCAGGACGGGTGCGGTCGCCCGAGGAGCAGGATCCCGTCGCCCGCGCCGACGGTGCCCGGTTCGAGCACGCGCAGGTACCAGCCCGCCCGGCCGGTGTCCTGGACCCGGCGCGCCATGTCGGGCACCCCGAATCGCTCGTTCAGCTTCCAGCAGGGCTGGCGCGCCTGCGATACCTCGAACACGGCGGTGCCGATGCGCAGGCGATCGGCCAGGCACAGCCCGGCCTCGGTGATGCCGGTGGTGCTCAGGTTCTCGCCGAAGGCGCCGGCGGCCCCGAGCACCGGCAGTGCGCCGAGCTCGCGGATCCAGTCGGGATAGTGCTCGAAGGCGTAGGCGTGCACCGCCTTGTCGCGGCCGCCGTGGAACCGGGTGTCGCCCTGTTCGTCGCCGTCGAGCCCGGTGGCGTCGACGGCGACCCTGCCGTCGCGCGGCGCCTTGGCGATGCCGCTCCTGCGGCCACGCGCGAACTCGGTCGCCCGGCCGGTGAGCACCGCGCGCACTTCCCCCAGCTGGGCGTCGGGCGACATGCGGGCTCGTGGACGGCCGCCGCTCAGGCGGTTTCGGAGACGAACACGCCGGTGCGGCGGGTCGGGGCGATGCTGAGCAGGCGCGCGTGCAGGAGGTATTCGCCCAGTTCGCGCTGGTGGCCGACGACCACCGCGATCGCCTCGAAGTCCTGTGACTGGATCCGCACGCGCGTATCGGCCGGCACGGCCGCGGTCGTCACGAGGCCGATGCCCGTGACAGAGAGGTCGCGCAGGCGCACCGACAGCGTGGCGCCGCCATCGAGCCGCTGCATGATGGCGAGGTTGCCGCGTGGCCGCCGGCTCGCGCTACGGCGGCCGACGAGCTCGTGCATCTGCTGGTCCGCCGCGGGCGGCGGCGCGAGGGGCGCCCCGCAGCGCGAACAGCGGGTGTCGGGCTCGACAACCGCCGGCGCCGGCGAATGGCACCAGTGGCAGTGCTCGCCGTCCGGCGCGGCCGTGGCCCAGTCCGCGGGCTCGGGTCGGCTTGCGCGCCGCGGCGGCGCCTCGGCCGCGGCCGCCCGCCTGCGCCCGCGCGTGAGACGGGGCTCGATGCCGGCTTCCCGATCGTAGGCGGCCCGCCGCTCGGGATCGCCCAGCACCGCGTAGGCCTCGTTGACCAGGAGCGCCTGGTCGTGGTCGCCCCCGAGGTCCGGATGCATGCGCAGCTTGCTCATGAGGGTCCGGTAGCTCGCCTTGATGATCTCGGCCGGCGCATCGGGCTGGACATGCAGGATCCGGTAGTAGTTGCGGCGGTTGTGCTTCATCGTTTCCGTGGCGAGGCGAGTGTGGGCGTCCCGATCATCGCAGCGGGCATCGGGCGCCGCCGGCGGCTGGCGACGACCGGTCGTCCGCCGGCGACGACTGCGATTTGACGAGCCACGCATCGCCTGCGGATACTTCGCGACAGCGGCCGACACCGGCTCGTGGAGAACCTAGATGCCCTGTTCCTGGTGGCGCGCCGCCGCCTGCCTGCTGGTGTTTGCTTCGTGCGCCTGGGCCGCCCCCGCTTCCGCCCAGGCCGAGTCTTCCCCGGGCCAGGCCCGGCTGAAGGGCCGCATCGGCGAGACGCCCCTGGAGATGATCGGACGATGCCAGCTGGCGCGCAAGGGAGAACCGTTCAGGTTCTGGTCGGACGGTGATGCCGCGCCCGCCCTCGGCGATGCCAATCGCGACGGCCTGTACCTCGTGGTCGCCGTCACGCGCAACGGCTCGCTCGCCGACCAGAACGCGGCGATCGTCTTCCGGCACCAGGGGCGTGTCGTGTTCGACAGCGCGCGCCTGCCGTCTTTCACCCTCTCGGGCAACACCCTCACCGTCGACACGCGGCTCGCGCCCGAGGACGGCCTCGAGCCGATCGTCCTGCGGCTCGCGATCGTCTGCGACGGGGGCTGATCGCGGTCGGCCCGGCGTCCGGCGGCGCGCGCGCCGGGCCTAGAGCCAGTACTCCCAGAGCCTCGCGAACCAGCCCTTCAGGCGGTCACCGGGGCCGCGCGCGGCGACGTCGGCCGCCGTGATCTCCCGGGAGCTTTCCAGGTCGGATTCGAAGAGCGCCTCCATCTCCCGTCCGAGGTCCCGATCGAGCACGATGACGCTCAGCTCGTCGTTGTGGACGAAGCTGCGGTAGTCGAGATTGGCCGTGCCGACGCTCAGCCAGTAGCCATCGATCACCGCCGTCTTGGCATGCAGCAGGGCGTCCTGGCGCTCGAAGACGCGCACCCCGCCGTCGATCAGCTCGGCATAGCGCGCCTGGGCGACCCACCGCAACAGGGCGGCATCGGTCGGGCCTGGCAGCAGCAGGCGCACGTCCACCCCGCGGCGCGCGGCGTCGCGCAAGTCCTCGACCAGGCCATCGTCCGGCGCGAAGTAGGCGGTCGTGAGCCAGATGCGCTCGGTCGCGAGCACGACCGCCGAGCGCAGCACGGCGTAGTTGCTCGCGCGGCCGGACTTCGGCCCGCTCGCGACGATGCGCACTTCGCGGCGCACGGCATCCGGCTCGGCGGGCAGCGGGTCCCGCTCGGCGAGCGGCGTGTAGTCGCCGCATCCCTGCCAAGCCCAGGTCTGGCCGAAGAGGTGCTGCAGGTGCGCGACGGCCGGCCCGCGCAGCTTCACGCCGGAATCGCGCCACGGCGGATCGCCGCCTTCGGTGTCATCCTTCGCGAGATGGCGCCGCTCGCCCCCCGGGCTGGAGCTCGAGGAGTACACCCCGCTGATGTTCAGCCCGCCGGTGAAGGCCGTGTGGCCGTCGACGATGAGCATCTTGCGGTGGTCGCGATGGTTGAGCGACGACAGCCCGCCACGCAGCGGGTTGACCGGGTTGAACTCGCACACCCGCATGCCCACCGCCTCGAGCCGCGCGAAGACGTCGCGACGCGTGCCGAGCGACCCGATGCTGTCGTAGAGGAGGTTCACCCGCACGCCCTCGCTCGCCTTGCGTTCGAGCGCCTCGATCAGCCGCTCGCCGATACCGACGGGCTCGAAGATGTAGGTCTCGACATCGACCTGCTCGCGGGCGTTGCCGACGGCCTCGATCATCGCCGCGAAATTGGCGGGGCCGTCGACGAGCAGGGTGACCTCGTTGCCGGCGCTGAGCTCGTCGCCCGCGTCCCGATGTCGGTAGCGCTCCTCCGCGGGGAGCGTCCGCCGTTCCTCCGCCATGCGCAGCGAGGTTGCCCGGTCGGGCAGCAGGTCGGGATGGATGGCGCATCCCGCGAACGACGCCGCCGTGGCGAGGATGGCGGTGATGGCCGTCAGGCGACGCATGCGGTGAAGGGGCGGTCCCGTGGGGGTTGCCCCGAGATTTCGGACGCGGCTGTCAAGCAATCCCCATGCCCGTCGCGCGGCGTCCGCGGGCGGCGGAAAGATTGGCCGCACCGCTGGCGGGGAAGCCCGCGCGGCAACGGGCACGTTTCCTGCGGGTTCGACGCTGGCAGCATCCGACGGCGATTAACGGGTGTTGCCGTTTCGGCGCAATGCTCCCCCGCGTTGGGCCGGGACGTGTTTCTCAGTCTCCTCCCCCCTGCGGCCAATCCCCCGTGAGCCGCAGCCTCCGCCCGGCCACCGCGCCGGGCGCTTTTCTTTCCGCCCCCGGCGCGCGCTCATGCGGCCCGCTCGGCGCGCGCCATCTCCATCACCTTCTGCTGCGCCGGCCGGCCGAGGCAGCGCTTGAGCCAGGCGCGCACCCGCGGATGGTCCTCGCGCAGCTTCGGGGCGGCGGCCGCCCAGGCCAGGACCGAGGCGACGTTCAGGTCGGCGACCGTGAACCGGTCGCCGAGCAGGTAGTCCCTGCCGTCGAGTTCGGCCTCGAGCACCCCGTAGGGCCGGGCAAGTGCCTTCTCCGCGGCGTCGGCCAGGGCGGGCTTGCGCTGTTCGGGCGGCAGGACGAAACGGTGGAACAGGATCGCCAGCGCGTCCTTCTCGCATTCGGTCATCGCCCAGAAGCTCCAGCGCAGGGTTCCCGCCTCCTCCGCGAGGCTGGCCGGCGCCAGCGGTCCCCCGAAGCGGCGCGCGAGATAGAGATTGATCGCCAGGGACTCCCACACGACGATGTCGCCATCCACCAGTACCGGGATCCGGCCGTTGGGATTGAGCGCGAGCATGTGCGGCGCCCGGCTTTCGCCACCGAGGAAGTGGGTCTTCACACGTTCGTAGGGCACGCCCAGCTCCTCGAGCATCCAGAGCGGGCGGGAGGTGCGGGAGGCGGCGACGCCATACAGGGTCAGGCTCATGCGGGGCTCCGGGATCCACGCGCCGAAGGCCGGCGCGGTCAGCACGATAGCGCATCGGCGGCCGCGATGCGCCCGGCGCGCATCGGGCCACTACCTGCGGCGCGCCTCGTCGATCGCCGCGCACAGGGGCTCGGCGGCATCGAGCAGGCGAGGCGTGAGCCGGCTGATCATGTCGGCCGGCAACTCGACCAGCCGGCCCGCCGCCACCGCGGGCAGCGACGGCCATCGCCGCCAGGGCGCCAGCGGATCGCCCGCACCCTCCGCCGCGGTGATCACCTCCGGCGCCGCGCGCAGGACCGCCTCGCGCGACACGCGCGGCACGAGGGCCGGCGCGTCGGCGAACACATTGACCCCGCCGCAGGCCGCGACCAGGTCGCTGACCGGATGCCGGCCGTTGACCGTCATGAGCGGCTCGTCCCAGACCTGGTGGAAGACGCGCACCGGGGCCCGGCCGGCATGGCGGGCCCGCAGCCGCGCGAGCCGCTCCCGGTAGCGTGCCGCGGCCAGGTTCGCGACCGCCTGCGTGCCCGCCAGGCGGCCCAGCCGCTCGATCGCGTCGCCGATGTCGTCGAGCCGCTCGGCGGTCTCGACATGGACCGGGATCCCGAGCCGTTCCAGCGCGGCGACATGTCGCGGTGCGTTGCCTCCCTCCCAGGCGACGGCGAGGTCCGGCCGCAGGACAAGGATGCGCTCGATGTCGAAGGCATGGCTGTCGCCGACGCGTGGAATCGCGCGGGCGGCCTCCGGGTAGTCGCTCCAGTCGCTCGCGCCCACCACCTTGTCGCCGGCGCCGGCCTCGAAGAGCAGTTCCGTCAGGTGCGGGGCGAGGCTCACGATGCGGCGCGCCGGGGCGCCCGCCGGCGTGCCGGCCCGTGCGCCCACGGGGAGCCCGGTCACCAGGACCGCCGCCACGAGGGCCGCAACCACCCATCGATGCGGGCGCGGCATCATGCGGCATCCCCGGCCGGCACGAAGGTGGGCGCGCCGTCGACCAGGACGCGGCGAAGCGGGAAACCGAGCGCATCGGAGACCGCCCGGGGCTCGAGCACCGCCTCGGCCGGGCCCGCCCACACCTCGCCGCGGCTGCCGATCAGGAGCGCATGCGTGGCATGCCGGGCCGCGAGCGAGACGTCGTGGACCGCCGCGACGACGGCCGCCGCTTCGGTGGCGACGAGCTCGGCGAACAGGCGCATCGTCGCCACCTGGTGACGCAGGTCGAGGTGCGTGAGCGGCTCGTCGAGCAGGTACAGCAGGGGGCGCTGCGCGAGCAGCGAGGCGAGCCCGACGCGCTGGCGTTCGCCGCCCGAGAGCGTGGCCACGTCGCGCCCGGCCATCGCTGCGACGTCGAAGCGGGCGAGCGCCGCCAGCGCCGCCGCCCGGTCGGCCGGGGCATCGCGCAGCCAGCGGCGGGCGCGCGGCTCGCGCGCGAGCATCACGGTCTGCAAGGCGTCGAGCCCGAAGGGCGCCTCGAAGGATTGCGGCAACAGGCCGCGCACGCTGGCCAGGCTGGGGATGTCGTAGTCACCGATCGGCCGCCCGGCGAGGAGCAGGGAGCCGCCGCGCGGCGCGAGCAGGCCGGCGACGGTGGCGACGAGACTGCTCTTGCCGGCGCCGTTCGCGCCGACCACGCACCAGAACTCGCCGGGCGAGACGATCCAGTCGAAGGGACCGAACAGGCGGCGGCCGTCGGGCGAATGCACCACGGCATCGCGCCACTCGACCAGGGGGCCGGCGGGCTTCATCGCAGGGCCCGGCTGCGTACGAGCAGCGCGAGGAAGACCGGCACGCCGACCAGGGAGACGATCGCGCCGACGGGAAGCTGGGTCGGCGCGACGACGGTGCGCGCGAGCGTGTCTGCGAGCACGACCAGCGCCCCGCCGGCGAGCACGCAGGCGGGCAGCAGCGTGCGCTGGTCGTTGCCGAGCGCCAGGCGCAGCGTGTGCGGCACGATCAGCCCGACGAACCCGACGGCGCCCGCGGTGGTCACGGCGAAGCCGGCGGCGAGTGCCGCCAGCAGGCAGGTGGCGAGCCGCAGGCGCGTGACGTCCACGCCGAGCGAAAAGGCGCGCGCATCGCCGAGCAGCATCAGGTTGAGCGAAGGCGCGAGCCGCATCGCCGCCAGCAGCCCGGCGACGAGGGCGAGGCCCGGCGCGAGCCAGGCGTCCGCGCCCGCGAGGTCCCCGATCAGCCAGAAGAGCATGCCGCGCAGGCGTGCGTCCGGTGCGACGCTGAGGACGAGCGTGAGCAGCGCGCCCCAGCCCGAGGCGAGCATGACGCCGGCAAGCAGGATGCGCAGGGGGGCGATCGCGCCATGGGCGGGGCCACGGCTGGCGCCGCCGGCGCCGAGCGTGAACAGCAGCAGCGTCGAGACCGCCGCCCCGACCCAGGCCGCGCCGGTGACGAGGGTCGCGCCGGCTCCCGCCCACATCGCCAGGACGGCGCCGAGCGCGCCGCCGCCGGAGACGCCCAGCACCCAGGGATCGGCGAGCGGATTGCGCAGCAGCACCTGCAGGAGCGCGCCCGCCAGCGCGAGCAGGCCTCCGACCGCGAAGCCTGCGGCCGCCCGCGGCAGGCGCAGGCCGAGCACCAGCTCCCGCGCGAGCGGATCGGCGCCGTCGGCCCACCACCACCACCACATCGACGGCTTGCACCCGCCGCTGCCGCAGGCGCCGGCGAGCGCGATGCCGAGCACGACGACGAGCGCGATCAGCGGCCAGGCGATGCGAGGTGCGCGACGCATCGAGCGTGCGGGCTCAGGAGGGCTGCCAGCGCAGCATCACGAAGAGGCTGCGCCCCGTGGGCAGGTAGCCATGGGCGATGGGCGTATCGTCGTCCGTAACGTTGTCCAGCCGCACGACGAGGCTCGTGTCCGGAAGGATCCGGCGCTGCAGCCGCAGCCCGAGCCGCGCGCGACTCTCGAGCACGACGGGCGCGAAGGTATCGATCCGGAAGTCGTGCCTCGAGCCGCCCCAGGCGATGTCCGCGCCGGCATCCCAGGCGCCGAACCGGCGCGAGACGTCGAGCGCGCCGAAGCGTTTCGCCCTGCGCAGCAGCGTCTCGCCGGTCTGGCGGTTCGTCGGCGACTGGAAGGTCGCGCTCGCCGCGAAGCGCCAGCCGTGCGCGATGCCGCTCGCCGTCAGCTCGAGGCCCTGGACCTGCGCGCTCGCCACGTTGCTCGGGCGGAAGTCGGGCGGCGGCGAGTCGATCATGTCCGTGTAGCGCGTCCGGAAGGCGGTCGCCCGCAGCAGGACGGACTCGCGCTGGTACTGCACGCCCAGCTCGATCGAGCGGGCGCGCTCCGGGTCGAGCTCGGGGTTGCTGAAGCCGGGATAGAACAGCTGGTTGAAGGTGGGTGCATTGAATGCCGTCGCGATGCGGCCCAGGAGCTTCCAGCGCTCGTCGATCGAATACCCGTAGCCGAGCGAGCCGGTGGTCGCGTCCCCGACGTCCGAGTAGTCGTCGTAGCGCACGGCGGCCTCGGCCTGGTGCGGGCCGGACTTCAGCGCGTAGGCGGCGAAGGCGCTGCGGCTGCGGCGCCGGCTGCGGTCGTAGTCGATGCCGCTGGAGATGCGCTCGTGGGCGGCGGCGAGGCCAAGGCTCGCCATGCCGGGCCCGAGCGCGAGCTCGTTGCGCCATTCGATCTCGTTGCGGCGCGTGTCGAAGGGGTCTTCCTCGCCCGACTCGTAGCGGGTGAGGGATCGCTCGTCCGTGGTGCTCGCGCGCAGGGTCGAGCGCCAGCGCTGCGACGGTCGGGCTTCCCACCAGGCGCTCGCGACCGTGAGCCGCGAGTCCTGCTGCATCACCGCCGCGGGGCCCACCATGAAGGAGTCGTCGAGATCGACCAGGGAATCGCTCCAGTAGAGGCGCGCGCCGACTCGATGGCTCGCGGACAGCCGGTGCCCGATCGAGCCTGCGAGGCTCGTGTTGCGATAGCCGTCGCGGTCGGGGTCGGCCGACGGCAGGAGCCGGGTGTCGATGGCCGACTTGCCGTCCGTCCGATGGCGGGTCGCCTGCAGCGAGTAGTCGGTGGCGCCGTCCGCGCCGAACACGCCGGAGGAGCCGAAGGACGCTCGCTCCTCGCCGCGCGAGCCGATGCCGATGGCCGCGTTGCCGCGGGGCGGGCCCTCTCCGCGCCGGGTGAAGACCTGCACGACACCGCCCACCGCCGCCGACCCGTAGAGCGCCGACACGTTGCCGCGCACGACCTCGACGCGCTCGACCTGGTCGAGCAGGAGGTTCTCCAGCCGCGCGGTGCCGCTGGTGGCCGAGTCGATGCGCACGCCGTCCACCATCACGAGCACCTGCCGCGCCTCGGCGCCGCGCAGGAAGGTCGCGGTCAGGCCGCCGGCGCCACCGTTGCGAACGAGGTCGATGCCGGCCGCGCCGGCGAGCAGGCCGGGCAGGTCGGTATGGCCAGAACCGGCGATGTCCTCGCGCGTGTGCACGGTGGTGTGGGGAATGGCGTCGGCGAGCGACTGCGCGAAGCCGCTGGCGCTCACGACGACGGGCGGCAGCCGCCGCGCGGGCGCCTCCTGCGCCGGCGTGGCGAGCGGCGCCAGGCCCGCGAGCGTGACCAGCAACGAGAGTGATGTCGACATGCGCGCGCGCGCGTTCGCCGCGCGCGGCCGTGGCCGGCGATGTGCCGTGGTCTCAGGTTTCATCTTTCGCTTCCTTCTTCGGCCTGCCTTCCCGCAGGCGGAATGGGCTCCGGCGAAGCGAACGGACCGGGCCGGGGGCGCCGCCAGCGGGGGCGCCCGGAGCCGTCGCCGCCCGCGAACGCCCCTCGTCGATCCGGGCAGGTCTCCGGGCTGGCCGGTCTTGGTGTTCCGCCTTCCCGCGCATCGCGCAGTGGCCGGGACGGCCGGGGGCCGTCGCTCGTGGAACACCCGCACCGGCTTACCGTTGCGGGGGCAGCACAGGTTGGCGCGGTGGTGCCGCGCTCCCTGTTTCCCTTTTCACCCGCCTGGCGAGGCGGGAACCCGAATCGAACCCGGATGATACGCGCCTCCGTCCCGAAGGGCCGGCGGGCACGGATGCTGCACCCCTGAAGTGCGACCGGCGCGAGCCGGATCACGGCAAAGGAGTCCGAATCATGCGAAGTGCCAGCACCAGAAGGCCGGAGACTCCTCCCCGGGCGGGAACCCGCTCGACGAAGGAGGATGCCTATCCGGACGGGCGCGACGGCCTCGAGGACGGACCCGAAGGCGAACTCGACAGTCCGGAGGGTCGCCTCAAGGGCCCGCACGAGAGGGACGAGTCCAGCGGTTCGATGGAGCCCGGCACCGACCGCGAAAGCGGCCGGCGGGCCTATGAAGACCTGGCGGCAGGCCGCCAGGACACGGACCTGCGGGGCAGTGCCCGCGAAATCATCGAAAGGGCGCAGGAATCGGACGCCGGAGCCGCCAGCAAGCCACACCGAGCCGAGGGCAAGCCAGCCACCGAGGAGCCCTCAACCGATGCCCGCCGGGCATCCGAAACCGACAAGGAGTAGTGACGTATGCAGATCGAACGTTTGAAGAAGCATGGAATGATCGCCGCGGCCGTATCGGCCGCCGTAATGCTCGCAGCCTGCGACCGTGGCGGCGACCAGGCGGCCGCGCCGGGGCAGCCGCCCTCGCAGGCGGCCGGCCAGGACAGCGGCAGCATGGCTGCCGGCCAGGCGGGTCGCGCGGCCGATACGACGGCGGGCGAGCGCACCGGCGCGATTCCGGGCGCGACGCCGCCGCCTACGGCCGGCAGCAACCCGCAGGGCTCGTCGATGGGCGACCAGTCCCGGTCGGCGACCGACAGCGCCGCCGACAGCGCGCTCGACGCGGCGATCACCGCCAAGGTCAAGTCGGCCCTCATCGCCGAGGACGATGTCCGCAGCCTGAAGATCAATGTCGACACGGAAGACGGGCGCGTGGTCCTGGAGGGCGAAGTGCCGTCGGCCGAGCAGTCAATGCGCATCGAGAAGCTCGCCCAGAACGTCGAGGGCGTGACTTCCGTCGAGAACAAGCTGAAGGTGAGCGGCAGCTGACGACCGGGCACTCGCGCCCCGAGGCGAACCGAAGGCTGGGCGGGCGCGATGCGCCCGCCTTGTCCGTCCGGGGCGACTACATCTCGCGCAGTTCGCGCAGCGCGTCCTCGATGAGCTCGCGCGCGATGCTGAATCGCCCCGGCAGCTTCGGCAGGTTCTCGGGGTCGAACCATTGCGCGTCGGCGAGCTCGGCCGGATCGGGCCTGAGTTCCCCACCGGCATACTCCGCGCGAAACGCGATCATCAGCGAGTTGGGAAACGGCCAGCTCTGGCTGCCGAAGTAGCGCAGCCGATCCACCTCGATGCCGACCTCCTCGCGCACTTCGCGTCGCACCGCTTCCTCGATCGATTCCCCGGCCTCGAGAAAGCCCGCCAGGGCGCTGTACATGTTGGCGCCGAAGTTCACGCCGCGCCCGAGCAGCAGCTGGCGGCCGCGGGTCACCAGGACCATCATCGCCGGCGAGATGCGCGGATAGACGATCAGGCCGCAGTTCGGGCAGCGCCGCGATCGCTCGTTCGACTGCAGCTCGGTAGGCGTGCCGCACGCGCCGCAGAAGCGATGCATACGGTCCCAGTCCACGATCTGCACGGCGCGCATCGCGAGCGACAGCGTGGGCTCGTCGAGCATGCCGAACCACTGTCGCAGGCCGGCCGCCTTCCAGCCGGGCGGGAGAAGGTCCACGGGGAAGTCGTCGGGGAGCGCCACCGCGACATGGTTCTGGCCGCCGTAGCGGCCGATCGAATGCACGCGTTCGGCCGAGAAGCCCATCGCGCGGTACTGTGCCCAGCGCATGCCGCCCGGCTCGTCCAGGCTGTGGACCAGGCGGTCGCGTACGAACAGGTGGACGATCGTGTCGTCGTCGAGCGAGAGATCGAGGCGCGGTTCGAATCCGTTTGGTGTGACGAGCATCGCTGGCTTCGTGTCAGTTCCCGAGGGTGGTCAGCTGGTCGCGCAGGCGCACGAGCACGGTGCGCAGCCGGCGGGCATTGTCCGGGCCGATGCGGATCATGATCTTCTGGCCGGCGGACAGCGACTCGAGCGCGGGATCGGCAAATCGATAGAGCACCTTGGGCTGGACCAGGCGGATCGGCTCGCGCGGCGTCGGGGCCGCGAGCATGTCGTCGATGGCGGCGATCAGCCGGTCGTTGAAGTGGCCATCAGGATAGCCGAGCTGCTGGTACTCGTACTGGAAGAGCGGGTAGAAGCGCACGTACAGGCGCGTGACCGCGCCGGGGTCGATCGCTTCGGCGAAGCGCACGAAGGGCCGGTAGCGCTCGTAGTTGGAGGGATCGAGCTCGAAGGCCTCGTCCACCGGCTTCACCTCGAGCGGGCCCGGCACGCGGCGCACGATGCTCGCCTGCGAGGGCACGATCTGGCGCGGCAGGTTGTCGACGGTGATCACGAACCGGCGCGCGATGTCCTGCAGGTTGAAGAGCCCGGTCAGGGTGGAGCGGTCGCCGAAGCTCGCGAGGGCCTCGGCGAGCGGCGGGTCGCTCGCGATGCCGGGCTCGGGCAGCGGCGAGCGGCGCCGCTCCTCCTCGTCGAGCGCCGGCACCGGGTAGCGCGGGCCTTCGCGCGCGGCGTCCGCCTGGGCCTGCTCCGCGGCGGGGGCCTGCGACGCATCGAGCGGCGGCACGCCCGGGGCCGGCGGCACGGCCGGCGGGGCGGCGTCGGACTGCGATCCGGGCGCGGCCGGGGCGCCGGGCGTTGCCCCCGGACGACCCGGCAGGATGTCGCCGCCGCCGAACAGCCCCGCGCGCCAGGCGCCGAACAGGGCGACGACGATCACCACGACGATGGCGATCAGCCACCAGGGGGTACCGCTGGAGGAGGGAGGACGCAGGGGGGTCATCGATTGGGCTCCGGGACTGCGAGAGGGTACACCGACCGTCATGGCGGCGGGAACCGCATCTTCCGCATTCGGCGCCGGGCGCCGGGCTTCGCGCGGGCGAGCGACGGCCGCGGCGGTCGCCCGACCCCGATCGCGATGCCCGCATATACTCGCCGGGTGACCGAGCCCGCCACGCCCGACGTTCGAACGCCTTCGGCGCTGCCCGCCTCGCGACTTTTCGTCGCCCTGATGTGGGCCATCGCCAGCGGCCTCGCGCTCCAGACGATGAACGCGGTCATGCGGCTGATGGCGCTCGAGCTGCATTCGTTGCAGGCGCAGTTCCTGCGCGCGCTCTTCGGCCTGGTGGTGATGCTGCCGATCATCGCGCTCGGCATGCGGCGCACCGGCTGGCGCAGCTTCTGGCCCAACAACATGGCGGGCCAGTGGATCCGGGGAGTCGCGCACACCGTCGCGACGCTGCTCTTCTTCCTGGCGCTTCCGCACCTTCCGCTTGCCGATTCCACCGCGATCAACTTCACGATCCCGCTGTTCATCCTGATGGGCGCGGCGCTCTTCCTCGGCGAGAAGGTCACACCGGCGCGCTGGCTCGCGACCCTGGTGGGGTTCGGCGGCGTCCTGGTCGTACTGCTGCCCCACCTTGGCGGGATCGGCGGGGGCGGCTACTGGAGCCTCGTGATGCTCGCCGCGGCGCCGGCCTTCGCGGCGTCCTTCCTGCTCGCCAAGGTGCTGACCCGGCGCGACCGCAGCTCGGTGCTGGTGGTCTGGCAGGCGCTCACCGTGTCGATCCTGTCGCTGCCCATGGCGCTGGCGGTCTGGGAGCCGCCCACGCTTCGCCAGTGGTCGATCTTCCTGCTCGCGGGCCTGCTCGGCAGCCTCGCGCACTACTGCATCAACCGGGCGATGGAGAAGGTGGACATCTCCGCGTTGCAGTCGGTGCGCTTCCTGGACCTGATCTGGTCGTCGGTGCTCGGGCTGCTGCTGTTCGGCAACATGCCGGCGCCGACCGCCCTGGTCGGCGGCGCCGTGATCGTGGTCGCCGTCGCGGCGGTGGCGCGCCACGAGGCCCGTGCCTCGCGTCCGGGAAGCTGAGCCGGCGGGCGTGCCATGGCGAGGATCCTGCCTACCGACTGGCGCGCGCTCGAGGCGACCGGCGCGGCGGCGCGCGAGCTCGAGACCCTCGCGCGGCTCGAGTCCGGCCTGCCCGATTCGGTCACGGTCTTCCACGGCGTGCACTGGACGCGGGTCGAGCGCGGCTTCGCGGCGATCGGCGAGATCGACTTCGTCGTCATCGCGCCGTCTGGGCGGCTCCTGCTGATCGAGCAGAAGACCGGCTTCCTCGAGGAGACGCCCGAGGGGCTGGCCAAGCGCCATCTCGGCGGCCGTCGCAACATCCGGCTCGAGCTCGACCGCACGCTCGACGCCCTGCGCAAGCGTCTCGCGCCCGTCACCGGCGGCGAGCTGCCCGCGATCGACTATCTCCTCTATTGCCCCGACTACGCGGTGCGCGAACCGGGCAGCGCCGGTATCGACCCGGCGCAGATCGTCGATGCGCGCTCCGGTGTCGGCCTCGCGAGGCGCGTGCACGACCTGCTGCAGCTCGGACGCAGCGATGCCCCGGGCGAGCTCGGCCTGGCCGAGCCCGAGCGGCCCGAACTGGTGGCGCGCCTGCGCCGGTTCTTCGCCAACGAGCTGGAGCTGGTGCCCGACGTGAGCGCGCTGCTGTCGCGCGCCGAGGCCCTCGTCACGCGCCTGTCGGGCGGGCTCGCGACCTGGGCGCGCCGGATCGAGGCGCCGTCCCTGCGCCTGCGGGTGATCGGCACCGCCGGCAGCGGCAAGACGCAGCTCGCGCTGGCGCTCCTGCAGGATGCCGAGCGCGACGGGCGGCGGGCGCTCTACGTGTGCTTCAACCGGCCGCTCGCCGACCACCTGCGCGAGATCGCCCCGGACCCCTCCCGGGTGTTCACGTATCACCAGTGGTGCGAGCGCAGGCTGCGCAATGCCGGGCGCGCGATCGAGTTCGGCGGTCCCGACAGCTTCGGCCGGATGGAGCGCGAGGCGGCATCCCTGCCGGTCGATCCGCGCGAGCTCGTGGACGACCTGGTCGTCGACGAGGGCCAGGACTTCGCGGCTGCCTGGCGCGAGGACCTGTTCCGCCTGGTCGGCGATCGGCCCGATGCCCGCATCTTCTGGCTCGAGGACCCGATGCAGAACCTCTACGGGCGGGAGCCGTTCGACGACCCGGGCTGGACCGTGATGCATGCGCCGGCGAACTACCGCAGTCCCCGCAGCGTGGTCCGCGCGCTGCGCGAGATCCTCGGCGAGCGGGCCGTGCCGGGCCTGCAGGCGGAAAGTCCCATCGACGGCTCGGAGGTCGAGTACCTCGTGTACGAGCACGACGATGCCGACGCGATGCTCGATGCCACCAAGCGGGCGATCACCAACGCGCTGCGTGCGGGCTTTCGCAAGCAGGATATCGTGCTGGTGACCTGGACGGGACGCGGGCGCTCGCGCCTGCTCGGCGCCGCCACGCTGGGGCCGCACCGGCTGCAGTCGTTCGCCGGGCGCTACGACATGTTCGGCAATCCCGAATATCGCGAAGGTGATCTCCTCGTCGATTCGGTCTATCGTTTCAAGGGCCAGAGCGCGCCCTGCGTCATCCTCACGGAGGTGGACTTCGAGTCCTTCGACGAGGCGGCGGCGCGCAAGCTGTTCGTCGGCATGACCCGCGCCTCGATGCGGCTCACCGTCGTGATTTCCGCGCGCGCCGCGCGCGAGCTCGGGCCGCCGGTCGCCGGCGGGACCGCCTGAAGCCCCTGGAGCAGCCTCCCCGCATGATCGACGCCATCGCACGATTCTTTCGCCAGCGGCTCTCGCGGGACGCGCAGGATTCGGCCGCCACGGACGAGCGTCGCCTGCTGCTTGCCACCGCTGCCCTGCTGGTCGAGGTCATGCGCATCGATGCGGAGATGGACGAACGCGAGCGCGAGCGGGTGATCGAGGCCCTGCGCCGGCACGGCGGCCTGGGCGAGGCCGAGGCCGAGCAGCTCGTGGCGCTCGCCGACGAGGAATCACGCACGGCCAACGACTACTTCCAGTTCACGTCGCTCGTGAACCGGCACTACGACGCGCGGGAGAAGGTGCGCATCATCGAGATGATGTGGCAGGTGGCCTATGCGGACGGCGTGATCAGCGCGCACGAGCGGCACCTGATGCGACGGATCGCGGATCTCCTGCACGTGCAGCACGGCGATTACGTCGCCGCCCAGCGCCGGGCCCGCGAGGCGAGCGGCCATCCGGCGGACGACGGCGGGTCCGGCGCCCCGGCCTGACGGCGGCGGGCATGGCCCGCCCCGTCGAGAGTCGTCCTACTCGGCCTGCTTGCGGCGGCTGCCGCGACCGCTGGCGCGGGGCTCGCCCGTCATCGCGGAATCCGCCATCTGCGCGAACTGCCGCGCGGCTTTCGTGAGCTCGTCATAGGCGGTCGTCGATGCCGCCATCACCTGGCGCGTGAAGGCGACCATGCCTTCGCTGCCGGCGGGCGCCTTGCTCGCGAGCTCCTCGATCGCCGCGTAGAGCTGCCGCTGGCTCTCCGAGACCTGCTTGTCGACGATCTCGGCAAGCTCGGCGCCGGTCTCGCGCGAGATCGAATAGACCGCCTGCGCATACGCCTTGAAGGCCTCGGGGCGCGGCTTGCTGTAGCTCGCGACGAGCTCGGTCAGGGTCTTGATGTCCCGTGCCGCGAGCAGCTCGCGGATCTGCTCCCCGGTGGCTTCCATCGAGGCGCGCGCGGTCTCCAGGTTGAGTTCGGCAAGCTTCTGGAAGCCTTCGATCGCGCGGGTGGCCGCGGCGCTCAGGACGCGGGCCTGTTCGGCCTGCACGCTGGAGGAATCGCGGGTGGTCTTCGTCATGGCACAGGCTCCTTGGAGAGGGCGCCGGTGCCGCCGCAGGCAGCTCGACGCCCGGGATCGGAGTGCATGCCCCACAGCGCGCTTGCTGCGTTGCACAAATCCATTCTGAACCAGACGGTCGGTCTCGTCAAGGGTGCATGTTGCGATGCAACATGCATATTCCGGCATGCGCCGCCCGGGCGGGCAGGTCGCGATCTGCGGCGCAGCATGGGATGGCGAGGCACAATACCGGGATGAGCGAACCCGCCCCTCGCGCCGGCGCCCTCGTCCTGTTCTCGGGAGGGCAGGACTCGACCACCTGCCTCGCCTGGGCCCTCGACGCGTTCGAGCATGTCGAGACGATCGGGTTCGACTACGGCCAGCGCCACGCCGTTGAGCTCGAGCGGCGCGAGCCCGTGCGCCGGGCGATCGCCGAGGGCTTTCCCGGATGGGCGCCACGCCTGGGCGAGGACCACCTGCTCGATCTTTCGGTGCTCGGGCAGGTGAGCGATACCGCGCTCACGCGCGAGCGCGCGATCGCAATGGGCGAGGCGGGCCTGCCCAACACCTTCGTGCCCGGACGCAACCTCGTGTTCCTTGCGCTGGCGGCCGCGCTCGCCTACCGGCGAGGGCTCGGCGTGCTGGTGACCGGCGTGTGCGAGACCGACTTCTCGGGCTATCCGGACTGCCGCGACGATACGGTCAAGGCGATGCAAGTGGCGCTCAACCTCGGCATGGACGCGCGCCTGCGCATCGAGACGCCCCTCATGTGGATCGACAAGGCGCAGACCTGGGCGCTGGCCGAACGGCTGGGGGGCGAGCGCCTGGTGGAGCTGATCGTCGAATCGACCCATACCTGCTACATCGGCGATCGCGTGCACCGGCACGCGTGGGGCTATGGCTGCGGGACCTGCCCGGCCTGCGAGCTGCGCGCGGCCGGCTGGCGCGCCTTCCGCGCCGGGGCCGCCGCGGCTGCCGGATCCCCCGGATCCCGCCCGATCCACTGAATCCAGGCATTCGCATCCGACATGCGTCCCGCCAACCCGACCCGGCACCTGCGCTACCTGTGGCTCGCGGCATTCGTCGCGACGATTCCTGCCGCCAACTGGATGATCCAGCACGTGGGCACGACCTGCGTGCCCGACGGGCCCTGCCTGGTTCCGGTCGCGCCCGGCGTGATGGCGCCGAGCGGCGTGCTGCTGATCGGCCTCGCGCTGGTGCTGCGCGACGCGATCCACGCCAGCCTCGGCGCCCGGTGGGCGCTCGCCGCGATCTTCGCGGGCACCGCCGTGTCGATCGTGCTCGCGCCTCCCGCGCTCGTCATCGCATCGGGCGTGGCCTTCCTCGTCTCGGAGCTTGCCGACTTCGCGGTCTATGCCCCGCTGCGCCGCCGCTATCCGGCCGGCGCCGTGCTCGCGTCGGGGGTTGCCGGCGCGATCGTGGACAGCGCGCTGTTCCTCGGCATCGCCTTCGGTTCGCTCGCCTACCTGCCGGGCCAGGTGATCGGCAAGCTCTGGATGTCGCTGCTCGCGGCGGTGGTGATCGGGGCGCTGGCGCGGCGGCGCGCGGCGTCCGCCTGAGCGCGGCCGTCCCGACGCTTGCCGCGGGCGGTCACCAGCGCGCCCGCAGCCGGGCGGCGACATCGATGACCGGCCCGGTCGACCCCGGCCGGGACGCGGCCGCGTCCGCCGGCCCCGCGAGCGGCGTGACGTCCATGCAGGCGAGCACGGCCGGAGTGAGGAAGCGGCTGCGCGCGCCGTGCACGTAGTCGCCGCCGAGCCTGGGCTGCTGCGTCGTGCGATAGCGCAGCGGCTCGACCAGGCAGAGGCTGTCGCGGGCGCGCGTGACCGCGACGTAGAGCAGCCGCCGTTCCTCCTCGATGGCCGCGGCATCCCCGGTGGCGTACTCGTTCGGGAAGTTGCCGTCGGCCACGTTGATGAGATACACCGCATCCCATTCGCGACCCTTGGCCGAGTGCACCGTGGACAGGACGAGGTAGTCCTCGTCGAGCAGGGGATCCCCGGAGAGGTCGCCGCTCGCCTGCGGCGGATCGAGGGTCAGCTCGGTGAGGAAGCGCTCGCGCGACTCGAACTGGCCGGCGACGGCCGCCAGCATGTCGAGGTCCGCCGACCTGACCGCGGCATCGTCGTAGCGCGCTTCGAGAAGCGGCTGGTACCACTGGCGGACCTGCTCCACCTGCGCCGGCCAGGCGGCGCCCGGCCCGGCGAGCGCGCGCAGCAGGCGTACGAGCGCCGGCCAGGCCTCGCCGGCCGCGGGCGGCGCCTCGGCCCCGGCGAGCGCATCGAAGCGGCCGCCGTCGGCGACGACACGATCGAAGAGCCGTTGCGCGGTGGCCGGGCCGACGCCGGGCAGCAGCTGCAGCGCGCGAAACGCGGCGATGCCGTGGCGCGGATTGTCCGCCCAGCGCAGGACGGCGAGCAGGTCCTTCACGTGCGCCGACTCGAGGAACTTGAGACCGCCGTACTTCACATAGGGAATGTTCCGCCTCGTGAGCTCGACCTCGAGCCCGTCGCTGTGCCATGCCGTGCGAAACAGCACCGCCTGCCTGCGCAGGTCGACCCCGGTTTCGCGCTGGCGAAGGATTTCGTCGATCAGCCAGTCGCTCTGCGCGCGATCGTCGAGCACGGTCACGAGTCGCGGCCGGGCGCCGCCTTCGCCGCGATGCGCCCGCAGCGTGCGCGGGTACTGCCTCGTCCCCTCGGCGACCAGCACGTTGGCGAGATCGAGGATGGGCTGGCGCGACCGGTAGTTCGTGTCGAGCGTGACCTGGCGGGCCGGCGGATCGAAACACCCGGGGAAGCCCAGGATATTGTCGACATCGGCGGCCCGGAACGCATAGATGGACTGGGCGTCGTCGCCGACCACCGTCAGGCCGTCGCCGTCGGGCTTCATGGCGAGGAGGATCCGTGCCTGCAGCGCATTGGTGTCCTGGTATTCGTCCACGAGCACATGGTCGAAGCGGCCGCCGATCTCGGCGGCCAGTCCCGGGTCCGACACGGCGGTCTCCCACCACAGCAGCAGGTCGTCGTAGTCGAGCACGCCATGCGCGAGCTTGCGATCGACATAGTCGCGAAAGAGGCCGCGCAGCGCTTCGGCCCACTCGAGGCACCAGGGGAAGCCGCGCTCCAGGACGCGCTCGAGCGGCCAGCCGGTGTTCACGGCGAAGGAGTAGATCGCGAGGCAGGTTTCCTTGCGTGGGAAGCGGCGGCGCTGCGACGACAGCCCGCGTTCGTGCCGGACCTGGTCGATCAGGTCGGCGGCGTCGCCCCGGTCGAGGATGCCGAACTCGGGATCGAGCCCGACGCGGGCCGCATGCTCGCGCAGCAGGCGCGCGCCGACCGCATGGAAGGTGCCGGCCCAGGGCAGCCGGAAGGCGACGGGCGCGATGCGTCCGGTTCGCCCGCCGGCGCGCTCGGCGAGCGCCTTGCCCACCAGGTGCTCGGCGCGCCGGATCATTTCCTGCGCGGCCCGGCGCGAAAAAGTGAGCAGGGCGATTCGCTCGGGGGCGACGCCCGCCATCACGAGGTGCGCGACGCGATGGGCCAGCATGGCGGTCTTGCCGGTGCCCGCGCCGGCGATCACCAGCTGGGGGCCGGCCCGGAAGCGACCTTCCGCGTCGCGGCTGCCCCATCCGGCGGCGGCGCGCTGCGCCGGGTTGAGCCCCGCCAGCCAGGGGGCATGGTCGTCGCCGGCGCCGCGGAAACCCGCAGGCGACTCTCCGGCGCATCGTTCGAGCAGGTGGGCGGCGGTACGATCGTTCATGGCGGTTCGGCTCCTCGACAGGCGCCGAGCATCGAACGGAACGGGCTCGCCAAATGAGCCCGGGCGGACCGGAGTAACCTGCCGGGCTCGGACCGGCCGGGCCCGGTCGGAATGGACACCCGAGGAGACAGATGCACGACGCAGGCGGCATGCCACCGGTCTTCGACGATCTCGACGAGCTTTTCAGCCCGCGCGCGATCGTCCTGGTCGGGGCGTCCGATCGTCCCGGCAGCATCGGGTGGCGCACCCTCGAGAACCTCGTCTCGCACGGCGAGTTCCGCGGCGAGCTCTACCTGGTGAATCCCGCCCACGGCGAAATCGCGGGGCGTCCCTGCTGGCCCAGCGTCGTCGACCTGCCGCCGGATGCGGCGCCAACGGTGGCGATCATCGTGGTGCCGGGGCCCGCCGTGCTTGAAGCCGTCGGTCACTGCGCCGCGCGCCGCGTGCGCTTCGCGCTCGTGCTGAGCGCCGGCTTTGGCGAGGAAGGCGAGCACGGCAGGGCGATCGAAGCGCAAATGCGCGAGATCGCGCGGGCCGCGGGCATGCGCCTGTACGGCCCGAACTGCCCGGGGATCGTCAACGTGAAGGAGCGCCTGGGCCTCACCTTCTCGCCGGCCTTCCCGGACGACCTCCGCCCGGGGCCGATCGCGGTGGCGACGCAGGGCGGGGCGCTGGGACGCAACCTGCTGCAGGGCGGCGAGCGCGGCTGCGGCTTCACGGCCTGGGCGTCCTCGGGCAACGAGGCCGACCTGCAGGTGGCCGACTTCATCCATCACTTCGCGCGCCAGCCGGACGTGCGCGGCGTGCTGACGCTCGTCGAGGGCGTCAAGGACGGCCCGCGCTTCGCGGCCGCGGCGCTGGCGGCGACCCGCAGCGGTCGCGGGATCGGCCTGCTGAAGATCGGCCGTTCCGAGTACGGCGTGCGCGCGGCCGCCTCGCACACGGCCTCGATCACCGGCCCCGCCGACATCAACTCGGCCGTCTTCGCGCACCTCGGCATCGCCGAGGTGGACGACGTGGACGAGCTCGTGGACTTCGGGGCGCTGATCGCGCGCGCGCGACCCCGGGGCGACGAGAAGGTCGCCGTCTTCGGATCGAGCGGCGGGGCCTGCGCGCTGGTCGCCGACGTGCTCGGCGCCTCGGGTGTCGAGCTCGCCGAGCTTGCGCCGGGTACCCGGGAGCGCCTGCGGGCCCGGCTGCCCAGCTATGCCGCGGTGGGCAACCCGGTCGATACCACGACGATCACGCTGACCGATCCGGGCGTGATCGACGACACGCTGCTCGCGCTCGCGGAGGATCCGGCCGTGAGCCTCGTCCTGCTGCCCTATGCGATCGACTACGGCGCGGCCACCGGCGCCACCGCCCGCCGCTACGTGGAGCTGCAGGCGCGCATCCCGAAGCCCCTCGTGCCGGTCTGGATGAGCGAGCGGGCGGGCGAGGGCTATCGCGTGTTCGCCGAGGCCGGCATGACGCCCATGCGCAGCGCGCGCAGCGCCGGCCGGGCGCTGGCCCGGTGGCTGGCCTACGGGCGCTGGCTCGCGCGGCGCGCCTCGCGGCCCGATCCCTTGCTGCTCGTGCAGGGCGTCGGTCCCGAGGCGCGGGCGATCCGCGCGCTGTCCGAGGCCGAGGGCAAGGCGCTGCTGCGCAAGGCGGGCCTGCCGGTGCCCCCGTCGAGGCTCGCCACGAGCCCGGGCGAGGCGGCCGAGGCGGTGTCGGCGATCGGGGCGCCGGTCGCGCTGAAGATCGCCAGCCCCGACATCCCGCACAAGACGGAGATCGGCGGCGTCGAGCTCGGTATCGCCGCGCCGCAGGCGGCGCGCGCCGCATGGGAAAGGATCGTGACCGGGGCGCGCGACGCGAGGCCGGACGCGCGGATCGAGGGGGTGCTGGTCGAGCGCATGGCGCCGGCCGGCGGGCTCGAGTGCCTGGTCTGCGTGCGCCGCGACCCCGTCTTCGGCTACCTGCTCACGATCGGCCTGGGCGGCGTGCATGTCGAACTGATGCGGGACGTCGCCCGGGCCATGCTGCCCGTCGACGCGCGGATGGCCGAGGAGATGCTTGCCGGGCTGCGGGCGGCGCCGCTGCTGGCGGGCGCGCGAGGCCAGGCCGGCTACGACGTGGATGGGCTCTGCCGATTCGTCGAGTCCCTCTCGGCGCTGGTCGCCGCGCATGGCCATGGCATCGAGGAGATCGAGCTCAATCCCGTCTGGGTCGGGCCGAAGGGGGCCGGCGTCCAGGTGCTCGACGCGGCAGTGCGCCTGCGCGACTACGGACCGGCCCCGGGCGGCGAATAGCGCGCAAGCGCGGCCGCGAGCCGGGCGGCCACGCGCTCGCGCAGGTCGGGGGGCGACACCACCTCCACGTCGGCCCCGTGGCGCAGGATGTCCATCTCGAGCTCGGTGGACGTGCCGAAAGGCAGGCGAAGCTCCCAGCCGCCGTCCGGCAGCGAGCGCCCCTGCTGGCGTGGATGCCAGACCTCGGCGCTGACCCAGCGCGCCGCCTCGGGCGAGAAGCGCAGCACGGCCTCGCGCAACTCGCCGCCGCGATAGATCCCGTAGGCCTCCTCGCCCGCCTCGCCGATCTCCCCCAGGGGCACCTCGCGCGCCGGCGTCTCGAGCAGGCGCACGGACTCGATGGCGTCGAGCGCGAAGACCCGCAACGACTCGGTCGCATGGCACCACGCGTCGAGGTACCAGGCATTGCGGTAATGGGTGAGGCGCTGCGGGGAGATCTCGCGCAGCGAGTGCGCGTCGCGCGAGCGGGTGTAGTAGTCGATCTCGAGCCGGCGGCGCTTGAGCAGCGCATGGCCGATGGGCTCGAAGCGGCGCGGCGGCACCGGCCGGTTCTGCGCCGGGCGCACCCGCACCCTGCGCATGATCTCGTCCGCGTCGCCGCTGCCGCCGTCGAGGAGCGTGCGTAGCCGCGCGATCAGCGGCTGCACCCGCGGCCCGAGCAGGCCGCCGGTGTCGAGATCCTCCAGCATGCGGTGCATCGTGAGCAGCGCGAGGATCTCCTGGTCGTTGAACCACAGGCCGGGCAGCTCGTACTGCGGACCGACGCCCGCCTGCTCGAAGCGATAGCCGCCCGCCTCGCGGTCGAACACGATCGGCGCGTGCAGCCGGTCACGCATGTAGTTGAGGTCGCGGGTGAGCGTCGCCCGGGAGACCTCCAGCGCGGCCATGAGGTCCTCGCGGGAGATGGGGCCGCGCTCGCGCACGAGCTGGTCGATTCGGTAGTAGCGCTCGGTCTGGTTCATTTCTCGCGGGCCATTCTAGCGGCAGCGGCGCGCGGTCCCGGAGCCGCCGCGGCGCCCGGCCCGGCGGCGATCCCTGCTACATTGCTGGCCGGCCGCGTCGAGACCGGCGCGGGTATGGTCGAAACATCCTGGAGACTCCCATGAATGCATCCTCGAACGGCCGGCTCGCCGGCAAGCGCGCGATCGTCACCGGGGCCGGCAGCGGCATCGGCCGCGCGTCCGCCCTGCTATTCGCCAGCGAAGGCGCCCGGGTGCTGGCGGTGGACCTCAATGCCGACGGTGTCGAGGAGACCGTGAAGATGATCGGCGAGGCCGGCGGCGAGGCCATCGCGATGACGGCCGACGTGGGCAACGAGGCCGATGTCCAGGCCTACGTGCGCAAGGCCATCGACAGCTTCGGCGGCCTCGAGGTGGTGTACGCCAACGCCGGCATCAGTGGCGGCGACGTTCCGCTCCCGGAGCAGACGGTCGAGCAGTGGGAACGGGTGCTGCGGGTCAACCTGATCGGCTGCTTCCTCGCGGTCAAGCATGCCGGCCAGCACATGGTCGCGCAGAAGAAGGGCTCGATCGTGTGCACCGCCTCGGTGGCGGGCCTGAAGGCCAACGCCGGCGGGCATCCCTACAGCGCAAGCAAGGCCGGGGTCATCAGCCTGGTGCAGACGGCGGCCAACTCCTTCTGGGGCACGGGCGTGCGGATCAACGCGATCTGCCCGGGGCTGATCGAGACCGGCATGACCAAGCCGATCTTCGACTACGCCCGTGCCCGCGGCTCGGCCGACAAGCTCGGCCAGCTCAATCCGCTGCAGCGCTACGGCCTGCCCCAGGAGATCGCGTACGCCGCGCTCTTCCTGGCGAGCGACGAGGCCTCGTACGTGAACGGGCAGGCCCTGCCGGTCGACGGCGGGCTCACCTCCTCGATGCCCTTCGCGCGCCGGCGCAGCTGATCGCCTAGCCGACGTGCTTGCGGAAGAACGCGAGGCTGCGCTCGCGGGCGAGCTTCGCGGCTTCCGCGTTGTAGGAGGCGCGCATGTCGCAGTTGAAGCCGTGGCCCGCTCCCGCGTAGAAATGCGCCTCGATGCCGGCATGGCGGCCGACCGCGTCGAGTGCCTGCTCGGGCGAGGGCGACGTGTCGAGCTCGCCGAAGTGGCATAGCAGCGGGCAGCGCGGCGCCTCGTCGGCGAATTTCGGGATGCCGCCGCCGTAGTACGAGACCGCCGCGGACAGGCCGTCGATGCGCGCCGCGCCGACCCACGCGATCGTGCCGCCCCAGCAGTACCCGACGAGCCCGACCCGGCCGGCGCTGGAGGCATACTCGACCGCCGCCTGGGTGTCGCGGATCGCGTCGGCGATGTCGATGCGGTTCATCAGCTCGATCCCGCGCTTGATGTCGTCAGGCTCGTAGCCGCTCTCGAACTTGCGCTCCACGCGATCGAAGAGGGCCGGCGCGATCGCGAGGAAGCCCTCGGATGCGTAGTCGTCGGCCACCGACCGGATGTGCGGATTGATGCCGAAGATCTCCGGCGCGATCACGATCGCGCCGCGAGCGGCATCGCCCGGCTCGGCAACGTAGGCGTCGAAGCGATGGCCGTCGGATGCGGTGAGCTCGATGTGACTACCCATGACGTGTCTCCTTGTCGATGCGGCGGGCGGGTGTCCCCGGCACGCAAAGTTCCCGGGGCGCGGGGAGCGCCCGGCCGGGCGGCCGGCCCGTCCGGCCGCGCAAGCCAGCCCCGATGGTAACGCCGACGCCGAACGCGGGTCGTCGCCCGTTTCGCCGCTCACGCGTCGTCGAGCAGGTCCGTGGCGAGATGCTCGATGAACGCCGGCATCGAGACGTTGCCGCCGCTCACCACGACCCCCACGCGCATGCCGCGCACGTCCATGGCGCCGTTGACGAGTGGCGCGGCCGCGAGGCAGCCGGTGGGTTCGACCACGAGCTTCAGCGATTCGGCGAAGAAGCGCATGGTTCGCACGAGCTCCGGATCGGTCGCCGTTTCGATGGCGGCGACGCGCTCCCGGATGACGGGAAACGTGAGCCGGCCCGGGGCCGTGGTCTGGGCACCGTCGGCGATGGTCCGGGGCACCTCGATCGAGACAATCTCGCCGCGGGCCAGGGACCGGCGGACATCGTCGCCCGCGGCCGGCTCCACGCCGACCACCCGGCAACCGGGGGATCGGCCCGCCGCCGCGGTGGCGCAGCCGGAAATGAGCCCGCCTCCTCCCACGCAGACCAGCAGCAGGTCGAGCTCGCCGGTTTCCTCGAACAGCTCGAGCGCGACGGTGCCCTGGCCGGCCATTACCGAGGGATGGTCGAAGGGCGGGACCAGGGACAGGCCCTGTTCCTCGGCGAGGCGCGCGGCGATCGCCGCCCGGTCCTCGGTGAAGCGGTCATAGGTGACGATCCGGGCGCCCTGGGCGGCGGTGATGCGCGCCTTGATCTCGGGCGCGTCGGTGGGCATCACGATCGTCGCCGGAATACCGAGGCGCTTCGCGGCGATGGCGACCGCGATCGCGTGGTTGCCCGAGGAAAAGGCCACCACGCCGCGGCGACGTTCCTCGGCCGAGAGCTGCGAAAGCGTGTTGAAGGCGCCGCGGAACTTGAATGCGCCGCCGAGCTGGAGGTTCTCGCACTTGAAGAAGACCTGCGCCTGGCAGCGCTCGTCGAGTTCGGCGCTGCGCAGCACCGGGGTGCGAACCGCATGTCCGTCGAGGCGCTCGGCGGCCGCGGCGACGTCGTCGAACTCGATGGCGAGCGCCTCGCGCGCGGATGTCGTGTTCCTGTACTGCGTCATGTCGTCCTTCCCAGTCTGGTGGCCGCCCGTGCCGCGCGGCGGGATCGCCGGGAGCCGCGGGCCGGGCTGCGCTCGCCGGTTGTACCATGTCCGGCCCGGTCCCTTCCGAGCGTGCGGAGCCATCATGCAAGCAAGCATCCATCGCAACCTGGCGCAGCCTCGCATCTACCAGGCGATGCCCCTGGCCGACGCGATCCGGCGCGAGATCGAGACCTGCGGCGCCCGGCGCGTCTTCGTGACCACCACGCGTTCGCTGGGCGAGGGGCGGATCGTCGCGGGCGCGGTGGAGGCGCTCGGCGACCGATTCGTGGGCAAGTTCGATGCCCTGCCGGCCCACAGCCCGCGGGAATCGGTGATCGAGGGCGCGCGGCGGGTTCGCGAGGCCGGGGCCGACCGGATCCTTGCGATCGGCGGCGGCTCGGTGATCGATTCCACCAAGGTGATGCTCCAGGCGCTCTGGTACGGCATCGACGATGTCGATGCGCTCGCCGCGATCGCCGGCGGCAGGCATGCCGGCGGGCGCTATCCGGACGACTGGCAGCGCGACCCGCAGTCGCTGCGCATGATCGCGGTCTCGACCACCCTGTCGGCGGCCGAATTCAGCCACCGAGCCGGTGTGACCGACACCTCCACCGGCCGCAAGCTCGGCTTCGTGCATCCGCTGGTCGCGCCCGAGGCGGTCATCCTCGACCCGGCCGCGACCCTCGACACGCCCATGGACCTCCTGCTCTCCACCGGGGTGCGCTCGATCGACCATGCGGTGGAGCGCTGGTGCGCCGCGCGAACCGTGCCGTACAGCGATGCGATGGCGCACCAGGCGATGGTGATGCTCCTCGATGCGCTGCCCCGCATGCATGCGGATCCGGCGGACCTCGAGGCGCGCCATGACGCGCAGCTCGGGATGTGGCTCTCGATGCTGCCCGGCGCGACCGACGTGCCGATGGGCGCGAGCCACGGCATCGGCTACATCCTCGGCGGGGCCTACGGCGTGCCGCACGGCATCACGTCCTGCGTGATGCTGCCGGCGGTGCTCGAGTGGAACGTGCCGGTCAACGAGGAGCGCCAGCGGACGGTGGCCCGCCTGCTCGGCGCCGAGGGCGAGCCGGCCGGCCCGGCGCTGCGGCGCTTCCTCGCCGGGCTCGGCCTGCCGAGCCGCCTGCGCGAGATCGGCATCGAGCGCTCGGAGCTCCCGGCCATCGCGGAGCGCTACGACGGCACCGGCCCGATCCGGACCAATCCGCGCCCGGTCTCCGGCCCCGTGGACGTCCTCGAGATCCTGAAGCTCGCCTGGTAGCCGCCGATGGAAACCGCCCTGGTCGTCCTGCTGTGGGTCCTGGTCGTCGTCCTGATCGTGGTCGGCGTGCTCGGCAACGTCATCCCGGTGCTGCCGGGCGCGGTGTTCGTGTTCGCGGGCATCGCGCTGGGCGCCTGGATCGACGACTTCGCCCGCGTCAGCGGCGCCGTCGTCATCGTGGCAGCCGTCCTGATGGGGCTGTCCTGGCTCGTGGACTACCTGTCCGGGGTGCTCGGCGCCCGCCGGGTCGGCGCGAGCCGCGAGGCGATCATCGGCGCCCTGCTCGGCACGGTGGCGGGCATTTTCACCGGGCTGGTCGGCGTGCTCTTCCTGCCGCTGGTGGGCGCGGCGGTGGGCGAGTACATCGCGGTGCGCGACATGCCGCGCGCGGGCTCGGTGGGCGTCGCCACCTGGATCGGCATGATCGTCGGGATCGCGGTGAAGCTGGCGCTCAGCTTCGTCATGATCGGGCTGTTCGTGTTCGCGCTGCTGTTCTAGCGAAGTTCGCCCGCATCACGGCGTTCCGGGACGCCGGGCAGCCGGCCTGTGGACCGATGTGGTGTGCCGTTCCGGGCGGTCACTTGGCCAGCTGCGAGCCGAGCGCCTCGCCGAAGGACTGCAGGGGGCCAAGGGGATTGCGGGCGACGCGCCTGTCCTGCACCGTCGGCTGGCCACCGTGCACCGCGAAGACGACGACGTCGTCCACCACGATGATGGTCGCATTGAAGCGCCAGCCCGTGATGTCGGTCTGGCGCCGGAAGTTGAAGGTGTCCGCCCAGAAGTTGCCGACCCGGCGCTGGCGGATCTTCGATGCCGCCACGAGCATGCCCCGGCAGCGCTTGCCGGCCATGAAGCAGTCGCGCAGCCCGCGGTCGAGGTCCTCGGGACGCACCGCGGCGCCCGGGGAGAAGCGCGCGATCAGGTCGGAGTAGGTGAGGTTGGTGATCGACGGGGTGGTCTCGGGATCGATGCCGGCGGCGCGCAGGTCCGCCATGGTCGTGCGGTAGGGGACGAGCGCCTCGATCGCGGCCACCGCGTCCTCGTAGGTCTCCCACGGACCGTCGGTCGTTTCGCGCGCCGTTGGCAGCAGGCTCTGGCAGGCGGCCAGCGAAAGCAGCGCCAGGAACGCCGCCGCTCGTCGCGTCCGGCGCAGAAACGCGGCCAGGCGAGCCGAGGGGATGGAAAGAGGTTGCGCGAACATCGATTCGGATCTCGTCGGCGACGGTGCCGGGCACGTTTCATGCGCAACCGCCGGGATCGTTTTACCATGTCCCCCGACTATCCGGAACGACCAGGCGCCCGATGGGACTCGAATGGCTCTCCGACCCGCAGGCGTGGGTGGCGCTTGCGACGCTCGCCGCGCTGGAAATCGTCCTCGGGATCGACAACATCATCTTCATCTCGATCCTGGTCGGGCGCCTGCCCGAGCACCAGCGCGCCCGCGGCCGGATCATCGGCCTGTCCCTGGCCATGGCGACGCGCCTGCTGCTGCTCATGTCGATCGCCTGGATCATGCGGCTCACGGCGCCCTTCTTCGAGATCCTCGGCCATCCGGTTTCCGGACGGGACCTGATCCTTCTCGGCGGGGGCCTGTTCCTCCTGTGGAAGGCCGTCCACGAGATCCACCATTCGCTCGAGGTGGACGAGGAGGCGGAAGCGAAGGTGCCGGTGGTGGCGAGCTTCGGCGCGATCATGGCGCAGATCGCGGTGATCGACATCGTCTTCTCGCTCGACTCGGTGATCACCGCCGTGGGGCTCGTCGACTACATCTCGATCATGGTGATCGCCATCGTGCTCGCGGTGGGCATCATGATGGTCGGCGCCAGGCCGATCGGCGAGTTCGTCGACCGCCATCCCACCGTCAAGATGCTCGCGCTGAGCTTCCTCGTCCTGGTGGGCGTCGTGCTCATCGCCGAGGGCTTCGGCCAGCACATTCCGAAGGGCTACATTTACTTCGCGATGGCGTTCTCGGTCGGGGTCGAGATGCTCAACCTGCGCGTGCGGGCCAAGCTCAAGCCGGTGCGGCTGCACAAGGCCATCCGCGAAGGCGGCGGCATCCAGCCGTAGGCAACTCAGCAGGACTGTTCGCGCAGGCGTCGCACGATGGCCGCCAGCCGCTCGTCGTGCACCCCATGGCGGCGCAACGCTTCCCAGGTATTGATCGCGTAGTCGCGGTTCGGTCCCCGGTGTCCGCGGCAACGTCCGAGGAGCGCGAGTACTTCCTCCTCGGCGAGCCGGGCGTACGACGGCAGGCTGCGGTCGGCCACGAAGGCGAGCGCCCGCACGATCGATCCGCTGGCGAGGCGCACCGGCACGATACGGGGCAGGTACACCCGGTCGGCCCCGACCGGGATTTCCCGCGCATAGAGATGTTCGAGCGATTCGCGGCGAAGCGCCGGGTCGAGATGCTGGACCATGCCCATGCAGCTGCCGCCCCGGTCGAGCCCGAGGACGAGGCCCGGCTCCTGTGGCGTGCCGCGATACAGGATGGACCGGATGCAGAAGCTGCGGTGGTAGCCGCGCAGCAGGCCGGGCTCGATCCGCGTGATCGCCATGTCGCCCGGATCCCAGATGAGCGAGCCGTAGGCGAACACCCAGTCGATGTCGAGCTCGGCGGGTGCGGGTATCCGGCTCATCGATACGGCGCCCGCCTGTGCGGGACGACGGATGACCTCACGGCCGTTCACGCATCGCTTGTCTCGTCGCTGGGCTCCGGCGCCACCGCGGTGCCCGCCTTCCTGGCGACCGGCCTGGCCGGCTTGCGGGCAGGCGCCTTCTTCGCGGCCGGCTTCTTCGCGGCCGCCTTCCTTGTCGCGGGCTTGCCGGCGGGGGCCTTCGAGGCGGTCTTCTTCGCGCCGTCGGCGGATTCGGCCGCCTTTGCGGACTTCGCGGCGGCCCCGGCGCCCTTCGCGCCTGCCTTCGCGGGGCGCGGCTCGAACTCGAATCCGACCTTGCCGTCGGGACCGCGGACCAGGTAGGCCTTGAATTTGCGCCGCGTGCGCATTGAGACGAAGCCGGGCAGCAGGTCGGTGCGGCCCTCGGCGAGGAGCTTGCGCACCTGGTCCGGAGCGATCTCCTGCTGGAGGATGATCTTCCCGGTCGAGAAGTCGCAGCTGCGATCCGCGCCGACCGAGCGCTCGCAGACGTACTTCAGGCCGTGCTCGAATACCCGGGCACCGCATTTCGGGCAGGGGCCCAGGGATTCGGCGCCCGAGAAGTCCACCGGCTCGGCATCGTCCGCGTCGTCCTTCTGCCCGAAGTCGAATTCCAGCTTGTGCTCGGGGGTCAGCCGCAGGATGGCGGCGAAGGGGCGACCCTGGCGGCTGCGGAAACCCTGCAACGGCCCGAGCGTCTTCTCTGTCAGCAGGGTCTCGACCTCTTCGATCTCGAACTGCCGTCCGCCGGGAATCTTGGTGATGGAGAAGTCGCAGTCCGGGTTGGTGCAGGCGAAGCGCTTGTAGTTCTCCTTCACCACGCCGCCGCACTTGGGGCACGGCGTGCGCAGGGTGGCATAGTCGCCCGGCACCGTGTCGGCGCCGTAGTTCTTCGCCCGCGCCACGATGTTGCGGGTCATCTCCTGGATCTCGCGCATGAACTCGTCGCGATCGAGCTTTCCTCGCTCCATCTGGGCGAGCTTCTGTTCCCAGCCCCCCGTCAGCTCGGGCATGGTGAGCTCGTTGACGCCCAGGCCCCGCAGCAGCGTCATGAGCTGGGTCGCCTTGGCGGTCGGGATCAGTTCGCGCCCTTCGCGCACCAGGTAGTTCTCGGAGATAAGGCCCTCGATGATGGCCGCCCGGGTGGCCGGTGTGCCCAGGCCCTTCTCGGCCATCGCCTCGCGCAGCTCGTCGTCCTCGACGAGCTTGCCGGCGCCCTCCATCGCCGAGAGCAGCGTCGCCTCCGTGAAGCGCGCCGGGGGGCGGGTGGCCAGGTCCTTGATTTCCAATTCGTTTGTGAGCGCACGCTCACCTTCTTCGACCGGGACCAGGATCTTGTCGTCGTCCTCGTCCGTCGCCTTGGCGGGCTTCTGGTAAACGGCCAGCCAGCCGGGGTTGATCATGACCCGGCCTTCCGTTTTGAACAAGTGGGTGGCCACTTCGGTAATTCGCGTCGTCACCCGGAACTCGGCCGCCGGGTAGAAGATGGCGAGGAAGCGTCGCACCACCAGGTCGTACAGCCGGGCCTCCGCGTCCGAAAGGTTGCGGGGGGCCTGGAGGGTCGGGATGATCGCGAAGTGATCGGACACTTTCTTGTTGTCGAACACCCGCCGGTTCGGCTTGACCCATCCCTGGCGCAGGATCTCCTGGGCGAACAGGCCCAGCCCCGGCGCACTGGACAGGGCCTGCATCGTCTCGCGGACCGTCTCGACGTAATCCTCGGGCAGGGCCCGTGAGTCCGTCCGCGGGTAGGTCAGCACCTTGTGCCGCTCGTAGAGCGACTGCGCGAGTGCCAGCGTAGTCTTCGCCGAGAACCCGAAGCGGGAGTTGGCCTCCCGCTGCAGGCTCGTCAGGTCGAAGAGCAGGGGCGCGGCCTGGGTCGAGGGCCTGGTTTCCTCGGTGACGGTGCCGGTCCGGCCCTGGCACGCCGCGACGATCTCCTCGGCCCGGGCGCGATCCCAGAGGCGCTCGGCCCGCGCCTCCGGGTCGTCTCCCTTGCGGAAGTTGCCGTCGAACCAGCGACCGGAGTAGGTCCCGGCGGCCACGCCGAACTGTGCATGGACCTCATAGTAGGGACGCGAGACGAAGCGCTTGATCTTCTCCTCGCGCTCGACCACGATCGCCAGCGTCGGCGTCTGGACGCGCCCGACGGTGGTCAGGTAGAAGCCGCCGTCGCGCGAATTGAACGCCGTCATCGCGCGGGTGCCGTTGATGCCCACGAGCCAGTCGGCCTCCGAGCGGCAGCGCGCGGCATCGGCGAGCGGTTTCATCTCCTCGTCGTCGCGCAGCTTCTGGAAGGCCTCGCGGATGGCGCTCTGGGTCATCGACTGCAGCCAGAGCCGGCGGATCGGTTGCTTCGCCTTCGCATCCTGCACGATCAGCCGGAAGATGAGCTCGCCCTCGCGGCCCGCGTCGCAGGCATTGATCAGCGTCGTCACGTCCTTGCGACGGATCAGGCGCCTGAGCAGCTTGAGCCTCTCCTCGCCCTTCTTGATCGGCTGCAGCTCGAAGTACGGCGGGATCACCGGGAGGTTCGCGAACGACCACTTGCCCCGCTTGACCTCCACGTCGTCGGGGGCCTTGATCTCGAGCAGGTGGCCGACGGCCGAGCAGAGCACGTACTCGTCGGACTCGTAGTAATCGCCATGGCGGGTGAAGCCGCCCAGCGCCCGCGCGATGTCGGCGGCGACGGATGGCTTCTCGGCGATGATGAGGGCTTTGCTCATGGGGCAGATGGTTCGTTGCTGGAAGCGCCGGCTAGACGGCAGGCGGCCTGGTCGGGCCCCGGCGGCCAAGGCGGCCCATCATACGGGCCGCCCGATGGGCCATGCAACTCGACCCGGGACGACGCGCTCGCGCCGCTCGGGCGGCCGGGCGCCCTAGGTGCCCGCGGAAGGACCATGCCCGCCCGCTGGCGCCCGGCGCTGGTAACGGCCGTCGGCGAGCCTTTCGGCCAGGCCGGCAAGCTCCAGCTCGAGCAGCGCCGCGAGAAGCTCGGGCACGCCCAGGGGCTGGCCCTCGGCGAGGGCATCGAGGCTCGCCGGATGCCAGTCGAGCCGGCGCAGCGTGGCGGCCGCCGTCTTCCCGAGCGCGGGGCCAGGGGGCTCGGCGCCGGCCCGCGGGCGTTCGGCCGGACCGGACGAAGGCCATGCCGTCCGCGGGAATTCCTCCCGGATGTGCTCGACGTCCTCGACCAGCCGGGCGCCCTGGCGGATGAGCCAGTGGCAGCCGCGTGCGAGCGGCGAATGGACCGATCCGGGTACGGCGAAGACCTCCCGGCCGAGGTCGTTCGCCTGCGTGGCCGTAATGAGCGAGCCGCTGCGCCGGGCCGCCTCGACCACGAGCACGCCGCGCGAATGGGCCGCGATCAGCCGGTTGCGACGGGGAAAGTGGGGGCGAAGCGGCGGCGTGCCAAGGGGGAACTCGGAAACGATGGCGCCCGTGGCGGCAATGCGGTCCGCCAGGGCGCCGTGGCGCCGCGGATATACGACGTCGAGCCCGGTGCCGACGAAGGCGACCGTGCGGCCGGTCGCCTCCAGCGCCCCGACGTGCGCGGCGGCATCGATGCCGAGGGCGAGCCCGCTCGCGATCGCCCAGCCCTCCGCCGCCAGGCCCGCGGCAAACTCCCGGGCGATCCGGGCGCCGCCGGGGCTGGCGTGGCGGGCGCCGACGATGGCCAGGGCGGGGATGGCGAGCGCCTCGAGCCGGCCGCGGACCATCACGCAGGGTGGCGGGTCGTCGAGGCCGAGCCAGGCCGGCGGGTAGGCGGGATCGTCCAGGGCGAGCAGGTGGCGGTCGTCCGCCCCCTCGAGCCAGGCGAGGGTGGCCGCGACGCCGGCCTCGAGATCGGCGTCCGGGCCGGCGATGCGCCGGGCGAGGTCGTCGCCGACCTGCGCGGCGAGGCGCCGCACGGGCGCGGCGAGGATCTCCGCCGGAGGGCCGATCGCCCGCAGCAGGCGCAGCAGCCCGCGCGGACCGAGCCCGTCGACCAGGACGAGCCGCAGCCATTCGGCCGCGTGCGGCATCGGCCGGCGCCCGGGGGCGGGGCGGTGCGGAAGCGGGGACGCCGGCGCGAGGGCCGGCGAGCGGGGACTTGCGTCGGGCATCGCGGGCGCCGGGGGCGCCCGCGATCGACGCGCCCGGGAATCAGGGGTTGGCGACCACGTCGCCGACCGCGATCGGCCGCGACGCGTCCATCACCAGACCATAGGCGATCCTGTCGAAGGAGCGGAAGATCATCAGATGGCCGACCGTTTCGTCGGGCAGCCTGACCTTCTCGTTGTCCTTCTCGCGATCGACGACCACGCGGCCGCGCTGCCGGATCTCCAGAACGTGGCCCGCATCGAGGCCGGCCGACATGCCCTGGTCGATCGCGACCACGCTGTTGCGCCCGACCTGGTTGACGCCCCGATACACATTGACGATCCGGCCCTGCACGGGGGCTTCCGGCGCCCGGGGCGCGAAGTTGAGCGGCTTGCTCTTGACCGCCGGCATCAGCCGGTCGCCGACGCCCACTTCCTCGGTCACGCTCGTCAGGCGCAGGGTGGCCGGGTCGCCGACGCGCTCGAGCTGGGCGCCGCCCACGTACAGGGCCTCCCAGGCGATCGGCTTGCGGGTGTCCGGATCGAGGATGGGCTGGGCCTTGCGATAGAGGTGCCATTCGCCGACCGATTCGTCGGTGATCCCGCGCACGTACGCGAGGTCGCCCCGGCCGAGGTACACCCGGCCCTCCTGGGTGGCGACGATGCGCGGATTGGTGGCGAGGTCGCTTTCCTCGACGATCAGCGGACGGTTGAGGAAGGGCGCGATCGCGGCGATGTCCACGGTCGGGATGGCCTCGCGCTCGAGCGGCTCCGAGCGCACCATCGGCTGCAGGCGCACCGTGCCGGCGGCACCGCCCGCTCCCGCCCCGGCACCGTCCACGTTGCTGCCGCCGCCGATTCGCCGGGCGAGGCGCAGCCGCGGCTCGGCGCCGCTGCGGTCGAGCAGCACCACGTCGCCCGGATAGATCCAGTGGGGGTCGCGGATCGACTCGCGGTTGAGGTCCCAGATCTCGGGCCAGCGCCAGGGCTTCTCGAGGAAGCGGCCGGCAATGTCCCAGAGCGTGTCGCCCTTCACGACCACGTAGCGGTCGGGGGCGCCGGGGGAGATTTCCAGGGGCGGGGTCGCCTGCTGGGCTGACACTGCTGTCGCGACCGCCAGCCCGGCGGCGGCGATGAACCGCGTGATAAAATTGATCATCGGCATCGAGTCCGTGGCGCCTATGGGTTTCGTGCGCTCGATCCGCCGCTTGAATCCCCGAATCCGCGCCCCATATGGCTTTTGCAGGGTGCATGGATTGTGCCGACCGCCGCACCAGACCGCAACGCGATCCGGCGCCCACAACTTACCAGCGGTAGGTTTCCACTGATGGCCGTACTCAGAATCCTTCGATATCCCGACGAACGCCTGCACAAGGTGGCGCGTCCTGTCGAGCGGATCGACGACCGGATCCGCCAGCTGGTGGCCGACATGGCCGAGACCATGTACGCCGCGCCGGGCATCGGCCTGGCCGCCACGCAGGTCGACGTGCACGAGCGCGTCGTCGTCATCGACGTCTCCGAGGACCGCTCGAACCTCCAGGTCTTCATCAACCCGGAGATCGTCTCCACGAGCGACGCCATGCAGCGCTACGAGGAGGGCTGCCTGTCGGTCCCGGGCGTCTACGAGGAGGTCGAGCGGCCGGACCGCGTCACCGTGCGGGCCCTGGGCCTCGATGGCGAGCCCTTCACGCTCGAGGCCGAGGGGCTGCTCGCCGTCTGTATCCAGCACGAGATCGACCACCTGAACGGACGCGTCTTCGTCCAGTACCTCTCCCGCCTGAAGCAGGGCCGCATCCGCAACAAGCTGCTGAAGCAGGAACGCGAAGTCGCCTGAGCGTCGATTCGACATTCGGGCGCATGGCCGCATCGGGCGCCTTGCCCCGCGTCCGAATGCCGACTCCCGTGACGCGGTGATGAGGTCTTCATGAGACTGATCTTTGCCGGCACCCCGGAGTTCGCGGCCCGCGCCCTCGATGCGCTGGCGGCGGCCGGACACGACATCGCCCTCGTCCTGACGCGACCCGACCAGCCGGCCGGGCGCGGCAAGCGCCTGCGGGCGAGCCCGGTGAAGGAGCGGGCCATCGCGCTCGGCATCCCGGTCGCCCAGCCGGCCACGCTGCGCGACCCGGCCCAGTGGCCCGCCTTGCGGGCGGTGGACGCGGACGCGATGGTCGTCGCCGCCTACGGCCTGATCCTGCCCGCCGAGGTGCTCGCCATCCCCCGGCACGGCTGCATCAACATCCATGCTTCCCTGTTGCCGCGCTGGCGCGGCGCCGCCCCGATCCAGCGCGCGATCGAGGCCGGAGACACGGAGACCGGGATCACGATCATGCAGATGGACGAGGGACTCGACACGGGCCCGATGCTGCTCGCGCGCGCGATTCCCATCGGCCCGGAGGAGACCGCCGGCAGCCTGCACGACCGCCTCGCCGAGCTGGGCGCGGAGCTCGTCGTGGAGGCACTCGCCGGCCTGGCCGCCGGGACCCTCGTCGCGACGCCGCAGCCGTCGGAAGGCGCCACCTACGCCAGGCGCATCGAGAAATCGGAGTCGCGCATCGACTGGCGCGAGCCGGCCGAGGTGCTCGCGCGCCGCATGCGCGCCTTCGACCCGGTTCCCGGCATGCATTCGACGCTGCCCGGCATCGAGGGGCCGATCAAGTTCTGGGCGGCGCGCGCGCGACCCGCGGCTCCCGGCGAAGCGGGCGCCCGGCCGGGCGAGATCCTGCCGGGGGAGGGCCTTGCGATCGCCTGCGGCGAGGGCGTGCTGGAGGTGCTCGAACTCCAGCGCGCCGGTGGCCGGCGGCTCGGGCCCGGGGAATTCCTCAAGGGCACGCCCCTGCCGCCGGGCCGGGTCTTCGACCCTCGCTAGGGCGGCGCGGGGCCCGAGGCCGCGACAAGCCCGCGACCGACGGCTTGCAGTGCGGCCCCGACGACCCCATATTTCCCCCGTTCTCCTCTCCCTCACGCTGAAGAAAGGAAGTGCACATGTTCAACTGGGTCAGGACCGGCATGCTGATGGCGGCGATCGTCGCGCTCTTTGGCGTGGTCGGCGCTGCACTCGGAGGCCGTGAAGGCATGATGCTCGCGTTGGGCTTCGCCCTGGTGAGCAACTTCTTCGCGTACTGGTTCTCGGACAAGCTCGTCCTGCGCATGTACCGGGCGCGGGAGGTCGACGAGACCACCGCCCCGCAGTTCTACAACATGGTTCGTGAGCTCGCGCAACGCGCGCAGCTGCCCATGCCACGCGTGTACCTCATCGACGAGCCTTCGCCCAACGCCTTCGCGACCGGGCGCAATCCGCAGAATGCCGCGGTGGCCGCGACCACCGGCCTCCTGCGGATCCTCAATGCCGACGAGGTGCGTGGCGTGATGGCGCACGAGCTCGCCCATGTCAAGCATCGCGACATCCTCACGCAGACGATCTCGGCGACGATGGCCGGTGCGATCTCGGCGCTCGCGAACTTCGCGATGTTCTTCGGCGGGCGTGATTCCGAGGGCCGTCCGACGAACCCGATCGCCACGATCGCCGTGGCGCTGCTCGCGCCGCTCGCGGCGGCCATGATCCAGATGGCGCTGTCGCGCACGCGCGAGTACGAGGCCGACCGCGGTGGCGCCGAGATCTGCGGCAATCCGCAGGCACTCGCCTCGGCGCTCGACAAGATCCAGCGCTATGCGGCCGGCACGCCGCTGCCCACCACCGAGGCGCATCCCGAGACGGCGCAGATGATGATCCTGAACCCGCTCTCGGGCGGGGGTGTCGCGTCGCTGTTCTCCACGCACCCGCCCACCGAGGAGCGGATCCGCCGCCTGCTGGAGATGGCGCGCGGGGGGATGTCGCGCGTCCGGTTCCGTTGAATCCCTCGCCGGGCGCGCAGCGGGCGACGCTCGCCGTCGAGCTGCGGGTGGCCGCGGCCGCTCTGGAACGGCTCGCGGCCGGCGCCGCGTTGCCGGCCGCACTGGATGCGGCCATGGCCGGCAAGGCCGGGGCCGGCTTGTCCGCCGCCTCGCGCGCGGCGGTTCGCGACATGGCCTCGCGCACCGTGCGCGCCTGGGGCCTGTGCCGTGCGCTGGCCGCGCAACTGAACCAGCGCCCGCCGGGCCCCGCGATGCTCGCCCTGCAGCAGGTCGTGCTGGCGCAGCTGCTCGATCCGGTGCGACCGGACGCCACCACCGTGGACCAGGCGATCGAGGCGGCCAAGGCCGATCCCGCGCTGCGACGGGGCGCCGGCTTCCTGAATGCGACCCTGCGTCGCTTCCTGCGCGAGCGGGAGGCGCTCGTCGGGCAGGCGCTGGAGGATCCCGTGGCCCGGTGGAACTTCCCCGCCTGGTGGATCGATACCCTTCGCGAGGCCTATCCCGACCGCTGGGAGGCCATCCTCGAGCAGGGCAACCGGGAGCCGCCGCTGACGCTGCGGGTGAACATCCGGCGCACCACCGTGGAGGACTGGCTCGCGCGCCTGGCCGAGGCCGGCATCGCGGCCACCCGCGTCGGGCCGCAGGCGGTCCGGCTCGAGGCCGCCATGCCGGTCGAGCGCCTGCCCGGCTGGGCCGAGGGCCATGTGTCCGTGCAGGATGCGGGTGCGCAGCTCGCGGCGCCGCTCCTCGATGTCGCCGACGGGATGCGGGTGCTCGATGCCTGCGCGGCGCCGGGCGGGAAGACCACCCACCTGCTGGAGCTCGCCGAGCTCGACCTCGTCGCGCTGGACCCCGACAAGGCCCGGCTCGCCCGCGTGGAGGAAAACCTGGGGCGGCTTGGCCTGCGCGCGACCCTCGTGGCGGGCGACGCGCTGCGGCCGGCGGACTGGCACGACGGCAGGCCCTTCGACCGCATCCTGGTCGATGCGCCATGCACCGCCTCCGGCATCGTCCGCCGCCAGCCGGACGTGCGCTGGCGGCGGCGCCGTCGCGATATGGCGACATTTTCCGACCGCCAGGCGGCGATGCTCGGCGCGCTTTGGCCGCTCCTCGCCCCGGGTGGTAAATTGCTCTACTCGACCTGCTCGGTGTTTCCGGCCGAGGGCGACACGGTGATCGCCCGGTTCCTGCAAAGCCATCCCGACGCCCTTCGCCTCCCGCTGGTCTGGTCCTTCGCCCCTGGCGAAGGCAGCGAGGCGGTCGCGCAGCTAGTGCCCACTTCGGTGGAAGGGCGTGACCACGACGGGTTCTATTACGCGTTACTCGGAAAACAGGACTGATGCTGCGCTCCGCCCTGCTGCTGGCGCTGTCGATCGCGCTGGCGGGCGCAGGGTCTCCGGCGCGTGCCGCCGACACCATCCGCGTCGAGGACATCCGCTTCGAGCGCAGCCTCGCCGACGATGCCTGGATGCTGTGGGCGCGCTTCGAGGTGCCGATCGACGACCGGATCGACCAGGCGCTGCGTGACGGCGTCAGCCTCCACTACGTGGTCGAGTTCGACATCACCCGGCCGCGCTGGTGGTGGTGGGACGAGAAGACCGTCCAGGCCCGCCGGGTCCACACCCTGTCCTACCATCTGCTGACCCAGAAGTACCGCGCCACCGTCGGCGACGAGGAGACGCGGCAGTTCGCCAGCCTGCCCGAGGCCGTGCAGGCCATCGCCCAGGTGAGCGGGTGGAGCGTGGCGCCCGCCGACGCCCTCGAGCCCGGCACCCAATACGAGGCCAGCCTGCGGCTGCGCTTCGACCGGGAGCGCCTGCCCAGGTCCTACCAGCTCGGCGCGCTCACCAACAACGACTGGGACATCCCGAGCGAATGGAAGCGCTTCACCCTGACGACCGCGACCCCGGCAAGCGCTCGGTAGGGCGGATCCTCCGGGTCGCGCTGATCTTCGCGGTCGCCTTCGCGATCGTCCTGCTGGCCCTGCTCGCCACGGCCACCACCGACGCGGCCCTCTTCCAGCGCCACTACGAACTCCTGTTCTGGCTGACGATGGGGGTGGCCGTCGTCCTCCTGCTGCTGGTGCTGGAACTCACCCGCCGCCTGGTCGAGCGCTACCGGCGCGGCCTGTTCGGCACCCGGCTGATGGCGCGCATGGCGATCTCCTTCGCCCTCATGACCGTCGTGCCCGTCCTGCTGATCTACCTCGTGGCGATCGCCTTCGTGGGACGCTCGATCGAGTCCTGGTTCGACGTCCCGCTCGAACGGGCGCTGGAGTCCGGCCTCACCCTCGGTCGGGCGGCGATCGATGCCAGCCGCGTCGAATTCAGCGCCAAGGCCCGGGCCATCGCGATCGAGCTCTCGGACACGCCGGTGCAGGATTGGCCCGCCACCCTCAACCGGCTGCGCGACCAGAACGGCATCCAGGAGGCGGTGATCCTGACCGGCACGGGCCGCATCATCACGACCAGCGGCGGCCAGTTCGCGCCCCTGGTGCCCGACATGCCCACCTTCGAGCAGCTGCGGCGGGCCCGCATGACCCGCATGTACGCCCAGGTCGAGGAGGGCTCGCCCCAGCGCAACGACTCGCCGCTCAAGCTGCGCGTGATCGTGCCCATCGGGGTCGAGGGGCGGCTGCTCGACGACAGCCGCTTCGTGCAGATCATCCACCAGCTCCCGGTCGCGCTCGCCGAGAGCGCGGAACTGGTGGCGCAGGGGCGGTCGGACTACCAGCAGCTGCTCGACTCGCGCGAGGCGCTCAAGCAGCTCTTCCGGGTGACCCTCACGCTCATCGTCATCCTGACGGTGTTCGCGGCGATCGCCGCCGCCTTCCTGCTCGCGGGCTGGATCACCGGGCCGCTGTCGATGTTCGCCGCCGGCACCCGGGCGGTCGCCGAGGGCGACTTCCGGCCGGTGAAGGACTACTCGGGCCGGGACGAGCTCGGCATGCTCACCCAGTCCTTCAACGCCATGACCCGGCAGCTGAAGGAGGCTCGCTCGATGGTCGAGCGAAACCAGCGCGAGCTCGAGAAGGTGAACGCCCGGCTCGAGAGCGTGCTGGCGAACCTGACCGCGGGGGTGCTGGTGCTCGACGCGGACTTCCGCCTCACGGTGGCCAATGCCGGGGCCGAGCGCATCCTCGGGCTCGGCCTCGTGCCGCACCTGGACGAGCCGCTCGACGAAGTGCCGCGGATCGGCCAGCTCGCCGGGCAGGTCCGGGAAGCGTTCAACGAGCTGGCCGGCACGGACGCCCCGAGCTGGCAGCGCCAGTTCGAGCTCGAGCGCCCGGCGGGCGAGGAGAGCTCTCCCTTCGGCCAGACCATCCTCGCCCGGGGGTCGATCCTGCCCGACCGCCAGGTCAACTACATGATCGTCTTCGACGACATCACCGAAATGATCTCGGCGCAGCGCGCCCTCGCCTGGGCCGAGGTGGCCCGGCGGCTCGCGCACGAGATCAAGAACCCGCTCACGCCCATCCAGCTGTCGGCCGAGCGCCTGCGGCTCAAGCTTTCGGACAAGCTCCAGCCCGAGGACGCCGCCCTGCTCGACCGCAGCGCCCAGACCATCGTCAACCAGGTGGGCGCGCTCAAGCTGATGGTGGACGCCTTCCGCGACTACGCCCGCCTGCCGTCGGGCAACTTCGCCCCGCTCGACCTCAACGAACTGATCGAGGACGTGGTGGGGCTGTACGCGCACGGGGAGGCCGGGGCGATCGTCCACACCCGGCTCTCGCGGCCCCTGCCGCTGATCATGGGCGACGCCACCCAGCTGCGCCAGGTGATCCACAACCTGCTCAAGAACGCGATCGAGGCCACCGAAAAGTCGGAGTCGCCCCGCGTCGTGATCGAGACCGAGATGGTCCACACCCGGCTCGGCCAGGATGCGGTGCGCATGGTGGTGCGCGATAACGGGCAGGGCTTCTCGAGCGCGATCCTCGGGCGGGTCTTCGAGCCCTACGTCACCAGCAAGTCGCGCGGCACGGGGCTGGGGCTCGCCATCGTCAAGAAGATCATCGACGAGCACGGCGGGCGCATCAACGCGGCCAACCAGGAGGAGGGCGGTGCGCGGGTCTCGGTGCTATTTACCAATTTCGCGAAATCCGTGGACAATAGCGGCAACGAAGCAACAGACGATCGCAACGCCTAGAGGGCCATGGCCGATATCCTCGTAGTCGATGACGAAATCGGCATCCGCGAACTGCTCTCCGAAATTCTCGGGGACGAGGGGCATGCCGTGATGCTCGCCGAAAGCGCCAACCAGGCGCGCCAGGTTCGCGAGACCTGCGACCCCGACCTGGTCCTGCTCGACATCTGGATGCCCGACACCGACGGCGTGACGCTGCTCAAGGAGTGGGCCGCCAACGGCAAGCTCACCATGCCCGTCATCATGATGTCCGGCCACGCGACCATCGACACCGCCGTCGAGGCCACGCGCATCGGTGCGCTCGACTTCCTCGAGAAGCCCATCACGCTGCAGAAGTTGCTGAAGGCCGTCGAGGCCGGCCTCGCCCGGCGCAACGAGGCCCCCGGCACCGCCCACGCCCCGATCAACATCGCGCCCGGTACGGTCACCGCCAGCAGCGCCACCCCCGTGGCGCCGGGCACCGTCGCGGTGGAGTCCGTCGTCGCCGGCACCATCTCGGCGGCGGTGGCCAACAACGGCAGCGTCACCATGCAGGAGCTCTCGCTCGAGATGCCGCTGCGCGAGGCGCGCGACGCCTTCGAGCGCATCTACTTCGAGCACCATCTCACGCGCGAGCAGGGCAGCATGACGCGTGTGGCCGAGCGCACCGGGCTCGAGCGCACCCACCTCTACCGCAAGCTCAAGCAGCTCGGCATCGACCTCGCCCGCGGCGCGTACCGCAAGGGCAACCAGCAGTAGCCCTCCATGCGGCCTTGCCGTCAGGGCGGGCCGACGTGGAAGCCGTGACAGGCACCCGGGCCGGCCTGCCGGCTCAGACGGCTGCGGTGTTCGTCGTGGCCGGCGCCATGGCGCGGACGATCTCCAGCGCTCGCGAGTCGGGGATGTCGACGTCGGAGAAGCGCAGCATCTGGCCTGGCTCCACCGCATGCCGCAATACCGCGCCGTTCAGGATGCCGATCGGCACGTGGTCGGGCTCCTCGGCGATCGTCACCGCCTCGCCGCGGACGTCGAAGCCGCCGATCGCGAGCTCGATGCGCTCGCCGGCCGCCAGCGGGCGCTTCGCGATCGCGCACACGCCGACGGTGGGCTTCGACGAATTGTTCATCAGCACCCCGCCGCCCGAGAGCACCCGGCGCACCGTCTTGATCGCCTCGATCGAGCACAGGTGGTGCGGATTGAACATCACGTAGTAGGGGCCGGGGCCGAGCTTGAAGTAGTTCAGCGCGTCGGCCTGCTCGGCATCGTGCCGGGCGGCGATGAACACCCCCGGCATCTGCGTGCGCGAGAGCAGGTAGTCGGCGACCGGGCCGCCGGCCGCCTCGGCCATCGCGGCGAGGTCGCGGGCCGCCTCGACCGTGTCGTCGCGCGCCGGCCCCGCCATGCCGCGGCGCAGGATGCTTGCGCCGGCGTGGTTGGCGATGAAGGCCTGCTCGATCTGCACCTTCGTGCCATCCGTGAACGAGGTCGTCTGCTCGACGCTGATGCCCTGCTTCGACGACCAGAACGCCATGTCCTCCGGCGTCGGGTCGTGGTTCAGGAAACCCTTCATGTTGCCGTACACGAGCGGCGAGAAACCCATGGCCAGCATGTTCTCGCGCAGCGCCGCGAGACAGCCGGGCTGGTCGCCCTCGGCCTCGGTCAGCAGGCCACGATCGGCGAAGTACGAGCCGGTCGTGACGTGGAATTCGGAGTTCATCGTGACAACGGGTCGACCGGCGGCCAGGGCACGCTCGATCACCACCGTCGAGTGGATCACGTCGCCGCTGCATTCGAACACCAGGTCGGAGTGCTCGACGAGCTCGTCGATCGAGCTGGTCACCGACCCGTGGGTGGGAAAGTCGGCCAGCGCCGCGGGCGAACGCCGGGTGAGCACCTTCTCCAGGCGCATGTCGGGCGCATGCTTCATCACCATGTGCGCGAAGCTGCGCGCGATGAAGCCCGTGCCGGACAGGCCGATGCGAGGGAGCGGACGCTTTCTGCTTGTCATTTTTGTTCGGGGGAGGAGGAAACCGGCCGGCCCTGCAAGAAACAGGACCGGCCGGGGACGGGTCAGACCAGCGTGTTCAGACCCGCGTGGAAGCCGTCGCCGGTGACGCTGATGATTCCACCGGTGAACAGGCTCTGGACGTCGGCATAGGCCGCCGCGTCGACGCCCTGCAGCGTGACGGAACCGAGGCTGGCGCCGCCCTCGCCGCTGAACGACAGCACGAGGTTGCCGTTGCCGTCGTCACCCAGCGTGATCTGCTGGGTGCCGGCGACCAGGAAGTCCTCGTAGTTCAGGTTGCTGTCCGAGCTCGGGTTCGCCTCGGGGCCCACCGATCCGGTGATGTTCGCATCGATCGCGTCGACGAGCATGATCATGTCGGTGCCGACCGTGAAGTCGGTGATCACGTCGTTGCCGTTGTCGGCGCGCATGGAGAACACGAACATGTCCGCGCCCTCGCCGCCGGTCAGCGTGTCGTTGCCACCCTGGCCGAAGATGAGGTCGTTGCCGGCGCCCCCGACCAGCACGTCGTCGCCCGCCGGGGGGACCGCTTCCAGCGTCACGCGATGGACCAGCAGGCCGTCGCCGCTGCCGCCCACCTCGTTGTACGCGAGGATCTGAAGCTCGGTGGCGGGACCGGCCCCGGGGACCTGGAAGCTGATGGTGGACTGCACGCCGCCCGGATGGTCCTCGACGCCCGTGATCGTGACGCCCCCTGCAAGGACCCAGTTCCCCGCCTCGTTCACCTCCGCGTTGGCCGTGCCGTCGTAGTACGCGACCTGCACGCCGTCCCAGAAGATCGCCAGCGAGGTGCCATGGTCGTCGGTGCCGAGGCGGATGGACAGGGTGTAGTCCTCGCCCACGACGGTGTCCACGCTCTGCTCGAGGCCCGCGGCGCCATCGCTACCCGTGAACGCGGTTTCCCAGAGGAGCGTGCCGCCCGTGCCGCTAGAGTCGAAGCCGTCGGCGGTGCCACGCATCTCGGCGATGCCGCCGCTGACGCCCGTCCCGGTTCCGGGATCATTGAGCACGCCGCTGGCGACGGTCCAGCCGCCGAACTGGGCGCCCGGGTTGTACCCGATGAACGAATTGTTGACCTCGCCATCGCCGAGGTTGCCGGCGTTGAAGTCCTCGTCGTACATCGTGCCGTCGATGTTCCAGTAGTCGAACTGGTAGTTGCGGATCGAGCCGCCGGAGTCGCCCACCAGCACGTCGTTCCCGGCGCCGCCGAAGAGCACGCTGTTTCCGGCGCCGCCGAACAGGACGTCGTCACCGCCGGTGCCGCCGCTGTCGGCCACCGCCTGCACGTCCACCGAGACGGTGGTGGCGGGATCGGTCTGCGGGTTGCCGGCGGCGTCGGTGACGGTGACGCTGACGTCCTGCGCGCCATCGGGCGGGATTTCGCCCGCGGCATAGGTCACCGACCAGGCGCCGCCCGCGCCGGCGACGGCGGTCTTGACGATGCCGCCCCAGGTCACCTCGACCGTGTCGCCTTCCTCGGCGGAGCCGGTGATCTGGACGCCCGCCGCCGCTTCGCCGGCGTCGACGATGTTGTCACCGGTGACGGCGTCGACCGTGGCCGCGGAGGGCGGGGTGACGTCGAC